>NZ_JBIRFA010000012.1:0-246340 GCF_044327205.1 Kitasatospora sp. NPDC018058
CGCTGTTGAGTTCTCAAGGAACGGACGCTTCCTTCGGACCGCCTTCCAGCGGGCCCTCCGGGCGCTTCGTTCTTTCGTGTTTCCAGCTTATCAGACGTTTTCCGCTCCGTTTCCGGGGCTTCGTTCATCCAACTCGCCGCTGTCTTCTAGGGCTTGACACCCCGTCTGACGTTTCAAACTCTAGCCGATCCCCGCTCCGAAAAGCGAATCCGGCCGCAATCCGATAAAACGCGCACGCCGAATAAGCGCCAGGCCGCAACGCAAGCACGCGAAAACGACCGGCGAGAACCGGAAGTGGTGTTTCAGGGGATTGGCCGCCCCGGGACCGTCCGCGCAGATGCGTGTCCGGTGCTCCCTGTCGAGCGACTAGAGAACACTACCCCTCTCCGGCGCTTCGGGCAAACCGATTCCGGGGACGGTCCGGGTGCAGAGCACGCGGCCCGGCTTCACGTACTCACCGTTGGGGTGGTCGTTGCCGGTGACCCACTGGCGGGCGGCGGCCTCGTCGCGGCCGCCGTCGCGGTGGCGGCGGAGCAGGCGCTCCTCGCGGACGGCGTCGTCGGTGTGGATGTACCAGAGTTCGCGGAGCAGGCGACGGGCGTCCGGCCAGGGGGTGTCGGCGGAGGCGAGGTAGTTGCCCTCGGTGATGACCAGGCGGGTGTGCGGGCGGACGACGTGGCGGGCGGCGACCGGCTCGTCCAGGGTCCGGTCGAAGTCGGGGACGTAGATGTCCTGGAAGCGGTCGGCGGCGATGCGGCGCAGCAGGGCAAGGTAGCCGTGAGCGTCGAAGGTGGCCGGGGCGCCCTTGCGGTGGGTCAGGCCGAGGCGGTCGAGCTGGGCGGCGGAGAGGTGGAAGCCGTCGAGCGGGACGTACGCGGCGGTGCCGGGGCCTTCGGTGCGTTCGACCTCGGCGACCAGGTGGCGGGCCAGAGTGGACTTGCCGGCGCCGGGCGGGCCGGCAAGTCCGAGGATCGTACGGGCGTTGCTGCCCGGGCCGCGGAGGAATCCGAGGGCAAGGGCGGTGACGCGGTCCTCGTTCATGGCCGCACCCTACTCATTCGGGTGGGCCTGGAGGCCGGCTCAGGAGAGGGCGGGCAGATCCAGCGTGAGGGTGCCGGCGTCGGCGTCGAGCAGGGCGGGGACGCCGAGCGGGACGGTGAGGGTGGACGGGCAGTGGCCGAAGCCCAGTTCCCAGAGCACGGGCACGCCGAGGCCGCCGAGGCGGTCGAGCATCACGTCCCGGACGCGTTCGGGGCGTCCGCAGCCCTCCCAGGAACCGAGGGCTATGCCGGCCACGCCCTCGAGGGCGCCGGAGCGCAGGAACTGGGTGAGCAGGCGGTCGAGCTGGTACGGGTGCTCGTTCACGTCTTCGAGGATCAGGATGCTGCCCTCATAGGAGGGGCGGGCGGCTGGTGTGCCGCGCTCGGCGGCGAGGACGTGGACGCATCCCCCTGCGGTGACACCGCCGGCGCGACCGGGGACGAGCGCGGTGGCGGTGGGCGAGGTGAGGAGGGTGGTGGCGGCGGGCTCGAAGAGGGTGCGGCGCAGGTGTTCGGCGGTGGGGCCGTCGTTGACGAAGGAGGCGCTGGCGACCAGCGGGCCGTACAGGGTGGCGAGGCCGACGTGCTGGGCGAAGGCCTCGTGCAGCGAGCTGACGTCGCTGAAGCCGATGAAGGGCTTGGGCCGGGCCGCGCGCATCGCCGTCCAGTCGAACAGGTCGACCAGGCGGTGGACGCCGTAGCCGCCGCGAGCGCAGATGACGGCGTCGACGGTGGGGTCGAGCCAGGCGTTCTGGATGTCGGCGGCACGGTCGGCGTCGGTTCCGGCCAGGTAGCCGAGGGTGGGGTGGGTGTCGAGGACGTGCGGTGCGACGGTGACGCGCAGGCCCCAGGAGCGGAGGATCTCGCAGCCGGCGGTGAGTCGCTCGGGGTCGATCGGGCCGCTGGGGGCGACGACGGCGATGTGGTCGCCGGGGCGCAGGTGCGGCGGACGGGTCAGTCCCTGGCCGGACGTGGTCGGGTTCTGGTCCATGGGCCGAGCCTTTCGAGGAAGGAGTGGGGGCTGCGGGCGGCCTCGGGACGTGGTCGAGGCCGCCCGGTGACGATATGCCCCCGCCCTGACCTGCCGATGTCCGCGGGTCGGCGGGCTGAGGGCGCTTCAGGCCGGCTGGGGACGCTCCGAAGCCGGCCGATGGCCCTTCAGATCGCCCCCATCACCTGCCGCACTTCGGCGAGGGTGGCATCGGCGATGGCGTTGGCCCGCTCGGCGCCGTCGTGCAGGACCTGCCGCAGGTGGCCGCGGTCGGCGGCGAGGTCGGCGCGGCGGGCGCGCATCGGGCGGAAGTACTCGTTGACCGATTCGGTGACGGTGCGCTTGAGCGCGGCGGCCCCGCCGTCACCGATCTCCTCAGCGATCGTCTCGGGGGCGCGGTCCTGGCAGAGCGCGGCGAGCAGGACCAGGCCGGACACCTCGGGGCGGTTCTCCGGGTCGTAGCTGATCCGGCGTTCGGTGTCGGTCTTGGCGCCGCGGATGATCCGGGCGGTCTCGTCCTCGGTGGCGCCGAGGGCGACGGCGTTGCCGCGGCTCTTGCTCATCTTGCCGCCGTCGGTACCGAGCAGCATCGGGGCTTCGGAGAGCAGGGCCCTGGGCCGGGGGAAGACGGCGCTGCCGTCGGCGTGCGGGTAGCGCTCGTTGAAGCGGCGGGCGACGGTGCGGGCGACTTCGAGGTGGGGCAGCTGGTCCTGGCCGACCGGGACGAGGTCGGCCTTGCAGAACAGGATGTCGGCGGCCTGGTGGACGGGGTAGGTGAACATCAGTCCGTTGACGGCGGCCTGGCTGGAGTGGGCGATCTCGTCCTTGACGGTGGGGTTGCGGCTCAGTTCGGCGACGCTGACCAGGCTGAGGAAGGGCAGCAGCAGCTGGTTGAGGGCGGGAACGGCACTGTGCGCGAAGATCGTGGCGCGCTCGGGGTCGAGGCCGGCTGCGAGGTAGTCGAGGACGAGGTTCTCGGTGTGCTCGGCGAGCCGGTCGGCCAGGTCGCGGTCGGTGATGACCTGGTAGTCGGCGACCAGGACGAACATCTCGACGCCCTGGTCCTGAAGCCGGACCCGGTTGTGCAGGGTGCCGAAGTAGTGGCCGAGGTGGAGCGGGCCGGTGGGGCGGTCACCGGTGAGGACGCGGTGGGCGGCCGGGTCGTCGATCGGCTCCGGGGCGAGCAGGTCGGACGTGGTCGCGGTGACGGTGGTCGCGGTGGCGGTGGTCATCGGGGTTCTCCCTCGGTACGGCGGTGGTGTCGGCCGTCCGGGGCGAGGGGCCCGTCCCGCGGGGGAAACGCAGCAGGGCCGTCCATCCCGGACGGCCCTGGTCAGGCGAGTGAGGTGGCCGTCCTAGGACGGCCACCAGCACAGGCCAGTGAAGCGCTTCATGCGTGCAACGATAGCGGCACTCCCGCCGCGGCACCGGCCTTTGCAGGCATAGCCCCTCGGCGACGGCCGCGTCGGTCCTCCACGACCAGCGCGAGGGTGTCCGTGCGCAGCGTTGCGCTGCGGAAGAACTCCGGTCGTACCAGGTCGTACCAGGTCGTACCAGGTCATCAACCCGGCACCGAGCAGCAGGATGCCGACGCCGACCGGATCCTCTACCACGGGTACGGCAGCCCCGGCTCGACCAACCAGGACGCGGTGCTCGGCGGCGCCCTCTGGATGACCCTCGGCGCGGTCAAGTCCGCTCAGGCCCGGCCGGTTTCGGACGAGACCTGGTTCCTCGGGCTCGGCGTCACGGCGGTGAACGCGGTACTGGCCGATCTCAAGGGCTTCGTCGCGACCGGGAGTTGAGCCGATACGCCCGGTAGGGGGCGGCGGTGATCTCTCGGTGGTCGCGCGCACACGCCCGGGAATGACGCTTGGAGCTGGTCGCGCGGTGCGGGAGGATCGTCGGGACCGTCCCCCGAAGGGCCCGCCGATGACCTCGCTCCATCCCACTGCCACCGACCCGTCCCTGCCCTGCCCGCCTGCGGACGGCACCGACTCCTCGCCTCCGGGCGCCGTCCCGCCCGTCACGGCCGCAACATCCGTACCGGACGCGCTCTCCGCGCAGATCTGCTCGATCGCCACGGCGGCCGAGGGCGGCGCAGCCGCGTCCGGCGCGACCCGGCAGGGCGGCACCTCCCGCCACGACTCGGTGCCGCGGCCGCGCACCGAGGAGGACGTGGAGGCGTACCTCGCCGCGGCCGCCGAACCGGCTGCGGCGGGGGGCGATCCGACGGCAGCGCGGCTCCGGGCGGCCTTCGCCGACCGGCTGCGGGCCGCGCGCGCCGAGGGGCGTTCGCTGACCGAGCTGGCGGCCGCGTGCCGGCGCCCGGTCGAGGAGGTACGGGCACTGATCGGCGAGGAGGCCGTGGAGGGCCCCTCCGAGCAGGACGTCCCCGTCGGCGGGACCGGGCCGGGGTTCGTCCGGCTCCAGCAGCCGACCGCGCCGGCGGAGGCCAACCGGCCCGCACCGGTGCCGCGTTCGGCACGCGAGGAGGTCCGGAGCCTCGGTTCCCGGCGGCCGTCGCCCTCGCGCCGACTGCGCCGGATGCACCCGCAGGCCGATCGGACCGGGCAGGAGGCGGCCGCACGGGAGACGGCCGCGACCGACCCGGTGGGGGCGGAGCCGCGCGGTGCGGGGTGGGCAGGTGGACTGGCCGGTGCAACGGGGGCGGTGGCTGATCACATACCTCCGGGCACCGCTGTGGAGACCGCGTTCGGGGCCTCGTACGGTGCCCCGAACGGAGCTTTGTTCGGGGCTTCGTTCGGGGCTTCGGCCGGAGCCGGGAGCGAGGCCGGGCCCGGGGCGGCCCGGGCGGAACCGCCGCTGGGCATCCTGATCGGCGGCAGCCCCGGCCAGCCCGAGGCCGTCGGCCGCTCGGAGGAGCGGACACCGGTCCGGGTGGCGGCGGAGCCGATCCGGGTCGGACGCGGCACCAGCCTGGTCGTGCTGCCCTCCTGGCGTCCCGCTATCGCCGTCTCCGTGTCGACCGAGCAGCTGCTCGCCGAGACCGGGCTGACCGTCGGGCAACTCGCCGACGCCCAGCTGACGGTGATGATGAACCCCTGGGCGCTGCACGACCGGGAGCTGGACCTGCACGGCTGGGAGCCCGGTCCGGCCGCCGGGCGCGGCGGGCGCGGGTAGCGACGGCGGTCCGGGGCGGCGGGCTAGCGGGTCGCCGGGGCATTCGGGATGTAGCCGAGGTCGACGGGCACCGGAGGGCGCCCGTCGACCGCCCAGCCCGCGCGGACGGCGTCCAGCAACTCCGGGAGCCGGGGCGGCCAGAGCGCGTCGGCGTTCTCGTCGGCCAGATCGGCCGGGGTCCACCAGCGCCAGTCGAGGATCCGGTCCTGCGCGTGCACCGCGCTGACGTCGCCGACCGGGCCGCGGTGCGGTCCGCTGGTCAGGTAGATGTGCTCGTGCTGGCGGACCGGGGTGCCGTGCCAGGTGAAGTCGTGCTCCCAGGTGCAGAGCAGCGGGCCGGGCTCGAGGTCGGTCCAGCCGGTCTCCTCCCACAGCTCACGCCGGGCGCCGACCAGCGGGCTCTCGCCGCGCTCCAGTCCACCCCCCGGCATGGTCCAGTGCACGCCGACCTCGTCGTTGTCCGAACGGAGCAGGAACACCGAGCCGTTCTCGTCCAGCACCACCGTGCGGGCGGCCTGCCGGGGAACGCGTTTGCGGGGTCGCAGCAGATTTCGCATCGGGACACTCTGACAGCGCCCGACCGGGGCGTCGAGCGAATTCACCGCGCTGGTCACCCGCTTGAACCGCGCCCTGCACCGAGGCGGCGCCGCGGCCGGCCCGCCGGCCGTACCCTGGCCGCCATGCCCGTGCCCTCGATCATCTTCCCCGCCGATCCGCTCAACCCACGCCGGCCCGATCCGCACTTCACCTGGGAGGCCAGGACGCTGCGGGAATTGGGCGGCGAACACCACCTCGTCGACCACGACGCGCTGCTCGCCGGGCACGCCGAGGAGGCGGTCCGGCGGGTGCCCCGGGACAGCGGCCCGCTCTGGTACCGGGGTTGGATGCTCCCCTCCGCCCGGTACGCCGAGTTCGCCGCCGCGCTCACCGCCCGCGGCGGCAACCTGCTGACCAGTGCGCCCGGTTACGCGGCGGCACACGAACTGCCCGGCTGGTACGGCGCGTTCGAGGGGGCGACCCCGCCCAGCGTCTGGATCCCGTCCACCGGGACGGCGGCGCCCGGGCCGGAGGAGCTGGCGGCGGCCGCGGCCAGGCTCGGCGGGAGCGGGCCGGCGATCGTCAAGGACTACGTGAAGTCGCGCAAGCACGAATGGCACGAGGCCTGCTACGTACCGGAGCTGGCCGACCTGGCAGCCGTCGGCCGGGTGGTCGGACGGTTCATCGAGCTGCAGGGCGAGTTCCTGACCGGCGGAGTGGTGCTGCGGCGGTACGAGGAGTTCGAGCGCTCGGATGGGGGGCCGGACCACGCGAGCGACGGGTCGGACGGCGCGAACGGTGCCGGCGGGCGGGCCGTGGAGGCCCGGGTGTGGTGGCTGGACGGCCGGCCGATCCTGATCGGGCCGCACCCGGACGCCCCGCACCAGGAGGTCGAGCCCGACCTGACCGACGTCCCCGCACTGGTGCGCAGACTCGGCTGCCGCTTCGTCACCACCGACCTCGCCAGCCGGGCCGACGGGTCCGGCTGGCGAGTGGTCGAGGTCGGGGACGGGCAGGTGAGCGACCTGCCGCGCGGGATCGATGCGTCGGGGCTGCTGGCCTCGCTGATCGCCGCCTGACGGCTTGCCCGTCGGGCGGCGATCGGTCCGGACCCCCTTCGGTCGGGGCTGCTTCAGTCGGGGCGGCTTCCGTCGAGGCGGCTTCCGTCGAGGCCGGACGGGCTACCCGGCGGCGACCGTTTCGGCCGCCGGGTGGCCGTCCGCGATGAACGCCTGCCAGAGCCGGGCGTACACGCCGTCCCGGGCCAGCAG
Source organism: Kitasatospora sp. NPDC018058 (assembly GCF_044327205.1). Classification (NCBI taxonomy): domain Bacteria; kingdom Bacillati; phylum Actinomycetota; class Actinomycetes; order Kitasatosporales; family Streptomycetaceae; genus Kitasatospora; species Kitasatospora sp. NPDC018058. The sequence goes on from NZ_JBIRFA010000012.1 coordinate 6,981, forward strand.
TTCGGTGTGGGTGCCGTCCTCGACCACCCGGCCGTGGTCCAGCACGACCACCCGGTCGGCTCGCTCGGCGGTGGTCAGGCGGTGCGCGATGACCAGGGTGGTGCGACCGCCGCTGAGCCGGTCCGCGGCCTGGTTGACGGCCGCCTCGGTGGCCAGGTCGAGCGCCGCGGTGGCCTCGTCCAGCAGCAGGATGTCCGGGTCGACCAGTTCGGCCCGGGCCAGGGCGATCAGCTGGCGCTGACCCGCCGAGAGGTTCCGTCCGCGGCCGGCGACCTCGTGGTCGTAGCCGTCCGGCAGTCGGACGATCATGTCGTGCGCGCCGACCGCGCGGGCCGCCGCCTCCACCTCGGACGCCGAGGCGTCCGGCCGGCCGTACGCGATCGCCTCGCGGATCGTGCCGGCGAACAGGTACGCCTCCTGCGGCACCACGCCCAGGCGGTGGCGGTACTGTGCCAGGTCGTAGTGGGTCAGGTCGACCCCGTCCACCCGGACGGTGCCGGCCGTCGCGTCGTAGAACCGGGCGACCAGCTTGACCAGCGTCGACTTGCCCGCGCCGGTCTCGCCGACCAGCGCCACCGTCTGACCGGCGGGGATGTGCAGGTTCACGTCGCTCAGCACCTCCGGGGCGCCGTCCGCGCCGCCGTTGTAGGCGAAGCCGACGCCCTCGAAGGAGATCTCGCCGCGCAGCCCCTTGGGTACCGGGACCGGGTCGGCCGCCTCGGCGGTGGTGGTCGGGGTGCGCAGCAGCTCGCGGATCCGGCCCAGGCCGACCGAGGCCTGCTGGTAGCCGTCGAACACCTGGGACAGCTGGTTGACCGGGGCGAAGAAGAGGTCGATGTAGAGCAGGTACGCGACCAGCGCGCCGACCGTCAGTGTCCCGGCGTCGACCCGGGCGGCACCGACGATCAGCACGAGCGCGGCGGCCACGCTGGAGAGGAACTGGACGAACGGGAAGTACAGCGAGATGTAGAGCTGTGCGCGGACCCGGGCCTCGCGGTACGCGATGCCGCGGGCCACGAAGCGGTCGGTGTTGGTGTCCAGCCGGCGGAAGGCCTGAACGATCCGCATGCCGGCCACGTTCTCCTGCAGGTCGGCGTTGACCGTGCTGATCAGGTCGCGGGAGCGCTCGTACTGGTCCTTGGACTTCTTGCGGAACACCAAGGTGGCGATCACCAGCAGCGGCAGCACGGCGAAGACCACCAGGGCCAGGCCGGCGTCGATGATCAGCAGGGCGACGAAGATCCCGGCGAAGGTCAGCAGGCTGACCACGGCAGTGACCATGCCGGTCTGCAGGAAGGACGTCAGCGAGTCCAGGTCGGTGGTCATCCGGGTCATGATCCGGCCGGTCAGCTCGCGCTCGTAGTAGTCCAGGCCGAGCCGGTTGAGGTGCGCGAAGATCTTGAGCCGGAGGGTGTAGAGCACGCGCTCGCCGGTGCGGCCGCTGACCCGGTTCTCGGCGCTCTGCACCACCCAGTCCAGCAGCACCACGACCAGCGCGGTGAGCGCGGCCACCGCGACGCCGGCCATCAGGCCCTTGCGAACGCCCTCGTCGATGCCGTGCCGGATCAGCACCGGAAGCACCAGGCCGGCGGCCGCGTCCAGGGCGACCAGGAGGAAGGCCAGGGCCAGCGGGGCACGGAAAGGCCGCAGCAGGCGGCCCAGGGTGAAGTCAGGGTCGCCGGCCTCGGCCTCGACGCGGGGGACGGCCGGGGTGTCGGCGGCCGGCGGGAGCGCGGCGACCTTGGCCATCAGGTCGGGGTCGGCGGTTCGGGCCGCCTTGGTCAGGGCGGGGGTGGCGGCGGTCGCGGCAGCGGGGGGCTGCTCGGCCCGGCCGGTTCGCCCGCCCTGCTCGGCCTCGTCGGTCGCCGGCCCGGTGGGATCGGTCGTCTGGTCGGGCTGAGGGATGCGGCCGGCCTCGGGGTCCGTGATCAGGGCCCGGTACTGGGGACATCGGGCTTCGAGTTCCTCGTGCGTCCCGATGTCCAGCAGTCGGCCGCGGTCCAGGACGGCGATCCGGTCGGCGAGCTGGAGGGTCGAGCGGCGGTGGGCGATCAGCAGGGTGGTACGGCCGGTCATCACCGAGCGCAGCGCGTCGTGGATCTCCGCCTCGACCTGTGGGTCCACCGCGGAGGTGGCGTCGTCCAGCAGCAGGATCCGGGGATCGGTGAGGATCGCCCGGGCCAGGGCTATGCGCTGGCGCTGGCCGCCGGACAGGGTCAGGCCCTGCTCACCGACCTTGGTCTCGTAGCCGTCCGGCAGCGCGCGGACGAACTCGTCGGCCTGGGCGGCGCGGGCGGCGGCGACGATCTGCTCGTCGGTGGCGTCCGGACGGCCGTAGGCGATGTTGGTGCGGACCGACTCCGAGAAGAGGAAGCTCTCCTCGGGGACGATGCCGACCGCCGCGCGGACCGAGTCCAGGGTGAGGTCGCGCAGATCGTGCCCGTAGAGGCGGACGGCGCCCGCGGCCGGGTCGTAGAAGCGGGGCACCAGCTGGGCCACCGTCGACTTGCCGGAGCCGGAGGCGCCGACCAGGGCGAGGGTCTCGCCGGGGGCCAGCTGCAGGCTGAGGCCGTGCAGGACGGGGGCGGGGTGCTCGGGGTCGTAGCGGAACTCGACCTGGTCGAACTCCAGGGCGACCTCGAGGGCCCTGGGGCCGACGGCGGTACCGGTCGGGGCGTCATCCTTCCGGGCCCCGTCGGCGGTGCCGGCGGGAGTGCTGGCGCGGGTGAGGTCCAGGGTGAGCGCCTCCGGGCGCTCCTGGACCAGCGGGCGCTCGTCGATCAGCTGCAGGACGCGCTCGACGCCCGCCCGGGCCTGCTGGCCGACCGTGATGACCATGGTCAGCATCCGCACCGGCCCGGTCATCTGGGCGACGTAGGTGGAGAAGGCGACGAAGGTACCGAGCGAGACCTGCCCGTCGACGGCCAGCCAGCCGCCGAAGGCCAGCACCGCGACCTGGGCGAGAGCCGGGATCGCCTGCATCGCCGGGTTGTACCGGGCGTTGAGGCGAATCGAACGGAGCCGGGCGGCGAAGAGGTTGTGGGAGGCCTGCTCCAGCTTGCCCTGCTCCTGCGCCTCCTGACCGAAGCCCTTGACCACCCGGACGCCGCCGATCGCGCCGTCCACCACGCCCGCGACTGCGGCCGCCTCCTGCTGGGCGGCCCAGGTGGCGGGGAACAGGCGCTTGCGGCTGAGCACGCTGACCCACCACAGCGCGGGGGCCATGACCAGGGCGATCAGGGTGAGCGGCGGGGACAGCCAGAGCATCACGGCCAGCGACATGACGAACATCAGCAGATAGCCGGTCATCATGGGCAGCATCGAGAGCAGGCCGTTGATCAGCTGGAGGTCCGAGGTCGCGCGCCCGACCACCTGGCCGGTGTCCAGGCGGTCCTGGCGGTGGCCGTCAAGCCGACCGAGCGAGCGGAACAGGTCACTGCGCATGTCGTGCTGGACGTCGAGGGCGAGCTGACCGCCGTAGTAGCGGCGGACCTGGGTGCAGCCGAAGACCACGACGGCCGCGAGCAGCAGCACCACCGCCCACGGGGTCAGTGAGCGGGTGTGGGCGACGATGACGTCATCGATGATCAGCTTGGTGACCAGCGGCACCAACGCGGTGACGGCCATGCCGAGGAGCGAGGCACCGAAAGCGAGCAGCAGGCTGCGTCGGGACCGCCAGCTGTAGCCGATCAGTCGGCGCAGCCAGCCGACTGCCTCGGCGGGCGCGTCGGGGTGCGTCTCGGCGGGCGTCTCGGGCTGCTGCTCGACGAGCGTGTCCGTGGGCGGCTCGGGGGCCGGTGGGCCGCTCGGGGATTGCTCCACCGTGGATCCGTGAGTCTCAGGCATATTTAGGGATGCTAACCATTTCATCGGTTGACCGCCATGGCATTTTCCGGCCGCGCGCGGCGGCCGGGGTGGGCACCGGGGCGGCCTGGATCGTCCGGTCCGGCGGACTGGGCAACAGCCTGCGGCCTGCGCTGATTCCCGGCCGAACACATCTGCGGTTCGCACGTCCGCCGCCCTTCCAGGGTCGCCGACAGCCCGTCGGGCAGCCCAGCGGCCCGGGGGCGGGCGGGGCCGTTCTTTGGACCTAGGGCCGGGGGCGGGCACGGGCGGTGCGGTGCGGTGCGGTGCGGTGCGGGCGGTGCGGTGCGGGCGGTGCGGTGCGGGCGGTGCGGTGCGGTGCGGTGCGGGCTGGAGGTTGAGCGCTCGAGCGGTGTAGCGCTCGGGTATGTGACGCCCGGTCCTCAGGCCCGCCCGGACGGGTCGGTGGCCGCCGAGTCGGAGCCGACCGAATCGGAACCGGCCGAATCGGCGGCGGCCGCGAAGGCGCCGTGGGCGAGGGTGTGCAGCAGTGCCGCCATGCCGTCGCGCTGCAGGCCGGTGCGCTCACCCTGGGCCGGGTTCGGGCCGAGGCTGTGCGGGGTCGAGTTGATCAGGCCGAACACCGCGTGCACGGCGGCCCGCGCCACCGGCTCGGCGGCGGGGTCGGCGAGCGGCGGGTAAGCCTGCCGGACCACGTCCACCCACAGCTCGACATAGCCGCGCTGGAGCCGGCGGACGGTGCGGCGGTCCTCCTCCTTGAGGTTCAGCAGCTCGCGGTCGTGCAGGGTGATCAGGTCGCGGTCGTTCAGGGCGAAGTCGACGTGGCCGCTGATCAGCGCGTCCAGCGCGGCGGACGGGCCGTCGCCGCCGCCCGCCCGGCGTCGCCCCTCCTCCAGCAGGCGCTCGCTGATGCCGATCAGCAGATCGGCGAGCATCGCGTCCTTGCCGGCGAAGTGGCGGTAGAGCCCGGGGCCGCTGATGCCGACGGCCTTGCCGATCTCGTCCACGCCCACACCGAGGAAGCCCCGGGCGGCGAACAGTCGCGCGGCCTCCCGGCGGATCTGGTCGCGGCGTGGGAGCGCGGAGGCTGCGGGGACGTTCGGCATGCTGCCCATCGTAGACAGTCGGGTTATCGGCCGTTAACCTGGGCGTGTAAGTTAACGTTAATTAACGTGGGATCACGGGCGCACCGCACCCGGCCCGCGCACCTGCTGCCGAGGGCAAGGGAGCTCTTGGGAATGGCCATCTCAACCACCGGCGCCCCCTCCGGCGTCCGGCTCAGCGCGGCGAACGGCACGGCGGCGGCACCGGGTGCCGTACCGCCGGGAGCCGCCGCTCCGGCTCCCCGGCTCGGCACCTCCGTCGACCCGGGCTCCGCGGCCTACCAGGCCAACACCGAGGCGCACCAGGCCCTGGTCGCCGAGCTGCGCGCCAAGCTCGCCGCGGCGGCCCTGGGCGGCGGCGCCAAGGCCCGCGCCCGGCACACGGCGCGCGGCAAGCTGCTCCCCCGCGACCGGGTGGACACCCTGCTCGACCCCGCCTCGCCCTTCCTGGAGCTGGCCCCGCTGGCCGCCGAGGGGATGTACGACGGGGCGGCGCCCGCGGCCGGGGTGATCGCCGGCATCGGCCGGGTCGCCGGACGCGAGGTGGTGGTGGTCGCCAACGACGCCACCGTCAAGGGCGGCACCTACTACCCGATGACAGTGAAGAAGCACCTGCGCGCCCAGGAGGTCGCGCTGGAGAACCGGCTCCCCTGCGTCTACCTGGTGGACTCCGGCGGCGCCTTCCTTCCCATGCAGGACGAGGTCTTCCCGGACCGCGACCACTTCGGCCGGATCTTCTACAACCAGGCCCGGCTCTCCGCCGCGGGCATCCCGCAGATCGCCGCCGTGCTCGGCTCCTGCACGGCCGGCGGCGCCTACGTCCCGGCGATGAGCGACCAAGCCGTGATCGTCCGCAACCAGGGCACGATCTTCCTGGGCGGGCCGCCGCTGGTGAAGGCCGCCACCGGCGAGGTGGTCACCGCCGAGGAACTGGGCGGCGGCGACCTGCACTCCCGCACCTCGGGCGTGACGGACCACCTGGCCGAGGACGACGCCCACGCCCTCTCCATCGTCCGCAACATCGTGTCCGGGCTCGGCCCGCGCCCTGCCAAGCCGTGGCCGCTCACCCCGGTCGAGCCGCCGTCCGTCGACCCGGCCGGCCTATACGGGGCCGTCCCGGTCGACCCGCGCACGCCCTACGACGTGCGCGAGGTGATCGCCCGGCTGGTCGACGGCAGCCGCTTCGCCGAGTTCAAGGCCGAGTACGGCGCGACCCTGGTCACCGGCTTCGCCCGGATCCACGGCCACCCCGTCGGCATCGTCGCCAACAACGGTGTGCTCTTCTCGGAGTCGGCCCTCAAGGGCGCCCACTTCATCGAGTTGTGCGACCAGCGCGGCATCCCCCTCCTCTTCCTGCAGAACATCACCGGGTTCATGGTCGGCCGGCAGTACGAGGCGGGCGGCATCGCCAAGCACGGCGCCAAGATGGTCAACGCCGTGGCCTGCACCCGGGTCCCGAAGCTGACCGTGGTGATCGGCGGCTCGTACGGAGCCGGCAACTACTCGATGTGCGGCCGGGCCTACTCACCTCGCTTCCTGTGGATGTGGCCGGGCTCCAAGATCTCCGTGATGGGCGGCGAGCAGGCGGCCTCCGTCCTCGCCACCGTCCGCCGCGACCAACTGGAGGCGCACGGCGAGGAATGGCCGACCGAGGCGGAGGAGGAGTTCAAGCGACCCGTCCGCGAGCAGTACGAGCGCCAGGGCAACGCCTACTACGCCACCGCCCGGCTCTGGGACGACGGCGTGATCGACCCGATGGACACCCGCACCGTCGTCGGGCTCGCCCTCACCGCCTGCGCCAACGCCCCGCTGGCGCCGCCCGCACCGTACGGCGTCTTCCGCATGTGACGCCTCACGGCGTGACCCTCGTGATGCACCCCCTGATGTGACCCCTCTCTTCCGGGTGTGACTCCCGCGGCGCCGGCCCGCCCTTCGGGCCGGCGCCCCAACCGCCCGCCGCCACCTCCTTCGTACGGCTCCCCTCGACCCGGAGGAACGCCTCCCATGTTCGACACAGTTCTGGTCGCCAACCGCGGCGAGATCGCCCTGCGGGTGATCCGCACCCTGCGGCGGCTCGGTGTCCGCTCGGTCGCCGTCTTCAGCGACGCGGACGCCGACGCCCCGCACGTCCGCGAGGCCGACGTCGCGGTCCGCCTCGGCCCGGCCGACCGCAGCGACAGCTCGGCCGCCGAGACCTACCTGCGGACCGACCAGATCCTCACCGCCGCCCGCCGCACTGGCGCCCAGGCCGTCCACCCCGGCTACGGCTTCCTCGCGGAGAACCCCGGCTTCGCCCGTGCCTGCGCCGACGCGGGCCTCGTCTTCATCGGCCCGCCTCCCGGCGCGGTCGAGCTGATGGGCGACAAGATCAACGCCAAGGAGGCTGTGCGCACCGCCGGCGTCCCGGTGGTCCCCGGCAGCCAGGCCACCGCGCCCACCGACGAGGAGCTCGTCGCCGCCGCCGACGAGATCGGCTACCCCGTGCTGCTCAAGCCGTCCGCCGGTGGCGGCGGCAAGGGCATGCGCCTGGTGCGGGACCGCGCCGACCTGCCCACCGAGATCGCCGCCGCCCGCCGCGTCGCCCGCACCGCCTTCGGCGACGACACCCTGCTGCTGGAGCGCTGGGTCGACCGGCCGCGCCACATCGAGGTGCAGGTGCTGGCCGACGCCCACGGCACCACCGTCCACCTCGGCGAGCGCGAGTGCAGTCTGCAGCGCCGCCACCAGAAGCTGATCGAAGAGGCTCCCTCCGTTCTCCTCAATGCCGAGACCCGCGCCGCGATGGGCGCCGCGGCCGTCCGCGCCGCGGAGTCCTGCGGCTACACCGGGGCCGGCACCGTGGAGTTCATCGTCCCCGGCATCGACCCGGACGCCCCCGCCTCCGCCGCCGAGGGGGTACGGGACTTCTTCTTCATGGAGATGAACACCCGTCTCCAGGTGGAACACCCCGTCACCGAACTCGCCGTCGCCGTCGGCCCGGACTCAGCCCGGCTCGACCTGGTCGAGTGGCAGCTGCGCGTCGCCGCCGGCGAACCGCTCGCCTTCGCCCAGTCCGACATCTCCTTCCTGGGCCACGCCATCGAGGCCCGCATCTGCGCCGAGGACCCGGAACGCGACTTCCTGCCCACCGGCGGCCGCATCCTCACCCTGGACGAGCCCCGGGGCGAGGGCATCCGCGTCGACTCCGGGGTCACCCCCGGAACTGTCGTGACCAGCGCCTACGACCCCATGCTCGCCAAGGTCATCGCGTACGGGCCCGACCGCCCGACCGCGCTGCGCCGGCTCCGCGCCGCGCTGGCCGACACCCGCATCCTGGGTGTCACCACCAACACCGGCTTCCTGCGCCGACTGCTCGCCCACCCGGAGGTCGTCGCCGGCCGACTGGACACCGGCCTGGTGGAACAGACGGCCCAGCAGCAGCCAGCCCTGCTCACCGCGCCGTACTCCCCGTCGAACGCTGCCGCCCCGGCCGGAGCCGCTGGCTCCGCCCACCCCGCGGACGAAGCCGACACCGCGGCCGCCGAGCCGCCGTCACCCGCCCACCTCCTCTATTACGCGGCCGCGCTGGCACGGCACCTGGAACTGATCCCGACCGCCGACCCCGGCGGCTGGACCGACCCGTTCTCCCTTCTCTCCGGCTGGCGCCTGGGCGGCACCCCCGCCTGGACCACCCACCGACTCCGTACCCCCGGCCAGGACCCGGTGTCGGTGCGCATCCGTTCGATCACTGCGGGCAACGTAACCGACCCCACTGACAATTCCGCCGGGCTCACCCGCGAGGTGGAGCTGCGGCTCGACGCCGGGCCCGTCCACCGCGCCCGTGCGACCCTGGCCGGCGACCGGCTGCACCTGACCGTCGACGGCCTGCAGACCGCCTTCGCGCTGGCCACCGACACCACCCCCGGTCTGGCGGCCGGCCCGGTGACCTGGCTCGGCGTCGAGGGCGACGCCTGGCCGCTGCACGCCTACGACCCGGTCATCGAGAGCGCCGCCGGGGCCGCCGCCCACCACGGCGCCCTGACCGCCCCGATGCCCGGCACCGTCACCGTCGTGAAGACCACGGCGGGCGAGACCGTCCGCAAGGGCCAGCCCCTGCTCGTGCTGGAGGCCATGAAGATGGAACACGTGATCGCCGCCCCGCACGACGGCGTGGTGGCCGAGCTGCGGGCCGCCGCCGGCGCCACCGTCGCGATGGAGGACCTGCTGGTCGTGGTCACCCCGGCCGAGGAGGCCGCCGAGCCCGCGGAGGTGCGGTCATGACCGACGCCACCCACGACCCCGACGCCCTCGACCTGGGCCTGCCCGACCCGGTCCGCGCCCCCGGCCTGCCCGAGGAGGTCCGGATCCACGAGGTCGGCCCGCGCGACGGCCTGCAGAACGAGGGCTCGCTGGTGCCCGTCGAGGTCAAGGCGGAGTTCATCGCCCGGCTCGCGGCCGCCGGGCTGCGGACCGTCGAGGCCACCAGCTTCGTTCACCCGAAATGGGTACCCCAGCTCGCCGACGCCGAGGAGCTGATGCCCCGGCTCGCCGACCTGCCGGAGCGTCACCCCGGCCTGCAGCTGCCGGTGCTGGTTCCCAACGAGCGCGGCCTCGACCGCGCGCTCGCCCACCACGCCACCGACATCGCGGTGTTCGCCAGCGCCACCGAGACCTTCGCCCGGCGCAACCTCAACCGCTCGGCGGACGAGGCCATGGAGATGTTCCGTCCGGTCGTGACCCGGGCCGCCGAGGCCGGGGTCACGGTCCGCGGCTACCTCTCGATGTGCTTCGGCGACCCCTGGGAGGGGCCCGTCCCGGTCGACCAGGTGGTCCGGTACGGCGTGCAGCTGCTGGAGATGGGCTGCGCGGAGCTGAGCCTCGGCGACACCATCGGCGTGGCCACCCCCGGCCAGGTCGGTGCCCTGCTGACCGGCTTCGCGAAGGCCGGTGTACCGGCCGACCGGCTCGCCGTGCACTTCCACGACACCTACGGCCAGGCGCTCAGCAACACCCTGGCGGCGCTTCGCGAGGGCGTCACCACGGTGGACGCCTCGGCGGGCGGCCTGGGTGGCTGCCCGTACGCGAAGAGCGCCACCGGCAACCTCGCCACCGAGGACCTGGTGTGGATGCTGCACGGGCTCGGCATCCGGACCGGCGTCGACCTGCGCGCGCTGGTGGCGACCAGCGGCTGGATGGCCGAGCGCCTCGGCCGCCCGAGCCCGTCCCGCACCGTCCAGGCGCTGCTCGGCGCCGACCGGGGCTGACCCCGCCCCGACCCGACCCCCCGGCGCCGGCCGCCCGTTCGGTCCGGCCGGCGCCCCACGCACCGCGTTCATCCCTCAATCACACCGTGCGACCGTCACACCGCCTGACGGACGCCGGTCATCCCGTTCACGCCGCGGCCACCCCGGCCGGGCACCAGGAGGATCAGATGCTCGACCACCGGCTCAGCAGCGAGTACGAGGAACTGCGGCGCACCGTCGCCGAGTTCGCCCAGGACGTGGTGGCGCCGAAGATCGGCGAGTTCTACGAGCGGGAGGAGTTCCCGTACGAGATCGTCCGGGAGATGGGGCGGATGGGGCTGTTCGGCCTGCCCTTCCCGGAGGAGTACGGCGGCATGGGCGGCGACTACTTCGCGCTCGGCCTCGCGCTGGAGGAGCTCGCCCGTGTCGACTCCTCGGTGGCGATCACCCTGGAGGCCGCCGTCTCACTCGGCGCGATGCCGATCTACCGGTTCGGCACCGAGGAGCAGAAGCGCGAGTGGCTGCCCCGACTGACCTCGGGCGAACTCCTCGGAGCCTTCGGCCTCACCGAGCCGGAGGGCGGTTCGGACGCCGGCGCCACCCGCACCACCGCGCGCTACGACGAGACCACCGACGAGTGGGTCATCAACGGCACGAAGTGCTTCATCACCAACTCCGGCACCGACATCACCGGACTGGTCACCGTCACCGCGCTCACCGAACCGATCGCTCGTTCGAGTGAAGAGGGCGAATTCCGCTCGTCTGTACGGGAGATCTCCTCCATCATCGTGCCCACCGGGACCCCCGGGTTCCAGGTCTCGAAGAAGTACTCGAAGGTCGGGTGGAACGCATCCGACACCCGCGAATTGTCCTTTACCGACTGCCGCGTTCCCGCGGCCAACCTGCTGGGCGAGCGTGGCCGAGGCTACGCCCAGTTCCTGCGGATCCTCGACGAGGGCCGCATCGCGATCGCGGCCCTGGCCACCGGCCTGGCCCAGGGGTGCGTCGACGAGTCCGTGAAGTACGCCGGCGAGCGCCGGGCCTTCGGCCGGCCGATCGGCGCCAACCAGGCCATCCAGTTCAAGCTTGCCGACATGGAGCTGCGCGCCCACACCTCCCGCCTGGCCTGGCGGGACGCCGCCTCCCGGCTGCTGCACGGCGAACCGTTCAAGAAGGAAGCCGCGATCGCGAAGTTGTACTCGTCCGAGGCCGCCGTCGACAACGCCCGCGAGGCGACCCAGATCCACGGCGGGTACGGCTTCATGAACGAATTCCCGGTCGCCCGCTTCTGGCGCGACTGCAAGATTCTCGAGATCGGGGAGGGCACGTCTGAGGTTCAGCGCATGCTCATCGCCCGGGAGCTCGGCGTCACGTCGTGACGATCACTTCCTGATGGTCACCTCCTGAGCCGAGTCCACCGGGTCAACCCACCGCTCCGCAAAGCGTGTTGAGGAGCGGCCGGGGGTGGAGGAGGCATCAGGAGGAGGCATCAGGGGATATCGGAGCAACAGGGTGCCCGGGCGGACGTCCGCGGGGACTCCCAGGGCCCGTAGGGACTCGCCAGGGGATCCGCAGCGGTCTCACGGGCCCTCGGAAGTCCTCAAGGGATCACGATCACCGGGCGGTTGGCCCGCCGCGCCAGCCGACCGGAGACCGAGCCGAAGAGCTTGCCGAGCAGGCCGTGCGTCGTGCCGACGACGATCGCGTCGGCGGCGTACTCGCGGCCGACCTCCTCGATCTCGTGACAGATGTCGCCGCCCCGCTCGATCAGGATCCACGGCACCCCGGCGAGGAAGTCCGCGCAGGCGAGTTCCAGGCCGAGGACCTCGGTCCGATGGTCGGGTAGGTCGACGAAGACCGGCGGTTCACAGCCCGCCCAGACCGTGGCCGGCAGGCGGTTGGCGACGTGCACGATCACCAGGCCGCACTGCGACCGGCGGGCCATGCCGACCGCGTAGGCGAGAGCTCGCTCGCTCGACAGCGAGCCGTCGAAGCCGACCACCACGCCGTGCTGGAACACCGGGTCGAGGGAGTGCCCGGGCGCTTCCTGAGCCGAGGGCTCGGCGTGCCCGCCGAGGATGCCGGGCGCCGTCTCCGGATGCTCGGCGCCCGGGCCGGTGCGGCCCGTCACCGGGGGCTCCGCAGGACCGGGCGGGTGCTCGCCACGCCGCTGGCGCGGCCCTGGACGGTCGCGGCGGGCGAGGCCGCCACGGCGGGTGAGGCTGCGCAGAGCGCGTGCGAGGCCCCGGGGTTCACCCCGCCCAGGGATCGCGCCTGCGGGCCCGGCCGCCTCGCCGGGCGCATCGGTCCGCTCACAGTCCGGCTCGCCGGTCGACGGGTGGCCATCGGGCTCGGCGTACTCGGCGCACTCGGCGCACTCGGCACGCTCGACGTGCGGGTCGGCAGGCCCGACGGCGCGGCCGTCGACGCCGTCATCGGCGCGGCGGTCATCGGCACGCCCGTCGTCGGCACACCCCCCATCGACACGGCCGCCGTCGGCGTGGTCTTCGGCGTGCTCGCCCAGGAGCCCTTCGGCGCGCTCGTCACGGTGCCCGTCGACCGGGTCGAGGTTCGTGCGGGCGCCGTCTCCCCCGGGCCCTGCGCCCGCACTGCAGGACGCGTCCGGTTCGACCGGTCGGGAAGGCTCAAAAACAGCCATGGCTCACGGCTCTTCAGGGGAGAGGGGCCGACAGGAGAGGACAACGCTGCCCGGGCAGCAGGCCCGCCCACGGCATGACGTCGGTCTACGCCGAGCAGCACCGTATGTGACCTGTTCCTTTCAGAGTACGACGGGCACGGGGCCCAGCCCAGCGGCGAAGCCCCGGAGCGATGTTGTTCCCGCGAAAGGGGGATGCGCACGCCGAAACAGTGCGCCCTGCCCGCAGGCGATCGCGCCCCCTCCGGAAAGGAGGTTCCCTGGAGCTTGACTGAGCGGACCGGAAGGCGCAACAGGCCCACCGGACACCGTGACCGGACTGTCATGGATTGGCGACGATCCGTTGCGGGACGTCGCGAACCGTTACGCCCCGCGAGTCCCGCCGGGCCCCACCAGCCCGTCCGAACGCCATCCGTCCATCACGCGCCCAGGCCCGTTTCAGCCACTTCGTACTGCTTCGCGACGCGCTCTGGCATTTGCCAAGTGCATAGGCGCGGGCGCTGGCACCATGCTCGGCATGCCCCTGCTCCTGTTCGACCTCGACAACACGCTGCTGCCCCGGGACGCCGCCTTCCGGGCCTGGGCGCAGGACTTCCTGTCCGAACACCACCTACCGCCCGGCGACCTCGACTGGTTCGTCACCCTCGACGGCGGCGGCTACGTGCCGCGCAGCACCGTACTGTCCGCCGTCCGGCGCCGCTACGGGCTGGACGCCTCCGTCGAGTTCCTGCTCGCGCACTTCCGACGTGGCATCAACTCGCACATCCGCTGTCCGTCCCGGCACATCGAGGCGCTGCGGGCGGCACGGGCGGCCGGGTGGACACTCGGGATCGTCTCCAACGGGGGCACCACGCCTCAGTTGGAGAAGATCCGGCGGACCGGACTGGGGTCGATGGTCGACGGTTGGGTGATCTCGGAGGAGGCCGACTGCGTCAAGCCGGATCCGCTGATCTTCGAGATCGCCGCCCAGCGCTGCGGCGTCCGACCGACCGGGGACTGGGCGGCGCACACCTGGATGGTCGGGGACCACGCGCCCGCCGACATCGCCGGCGCCGAACTGGCCGGGCTGCGCAGCGTCTGGCTGCACCACGGCCGGCCGTGGGCGGAGAGCGGCTACCGACCGACGTTGAAGGCCGCCGGGTTGCCGGAGGCCGTCGGGTTGGTGCTGGCCGCGCGCAACGCGCCCTCCGCCCGGCCGGGCGTCCGCGCGGGCCAGCCGGTGCGTCGGCAGCCCGCCGGGCCCCCCGACAGGGTCCCGGTGCGCGCGACGGCGCCGCTCGGCGCGCGGTCCGGCGCACGCCCGACGGGGACCGCCCCGGAGGGCCCCCGTGCGCCCGTCGCCCTGAACGCCGGGGTGAAGGCCGGGGCGGTCGGCGCCTCGGGCTTCGGAGCGGGGGTCGATGTCCGAAACCGATCAGGCGAATTTGCTGTGATCGCCGACGGTCGCCAGGGCGCGGAAGTGCGCACGGAACCGGTCATCGGGGCGGGCGCCGGGGCGGAGCCGGGCGCGTACGGCGGTCGGCCCGTTGCGCTGGCGCGCCCAACGCCCCTCCGTGCGACGGTCGATGACACCGCACCCGCCCGGACCGTCTTCGCTTCGGCGCCGGTCACGATCACGGCCACGGCGGCCGCCCAGTAGCACCGGGGCCGGGTCCGGCCGCTTCGAAGACCCCGCTCGGAATCGGACACACAGCGCCGCTGCGCGCCCCACGCCCCGACGCCGCCGTTCAGCCGCCCGCCGAGGTTCGGGTCCACCAGCAGGTGGGGGCCAGCCCGGTGAACCCGAGGGCGCGGTAGAGCGGTTCGCCGAGCGAGGTGGCGACCAGGGTGGCCGGGCGGTCCGGGTGCGCGTGGGCCAGGGCGGTCTGCAGCACGGCGCGGGCCACCCCCTGACCGCGCTGGTCGGGCAGAGTGGCGACCCAGTACACCCCGGTGGCCCGGCCGTCGTCGTAGGTGAGGCAGGCGCCCGCCGGGGCGCCGTCGACCCGGCCGATCCAGCCCCGGCAGTCGGGTTGGCGCAGCAGCTGCTCCGGGAGCGCGTCGCCACGGGTCCAGGGCTGACGGGCGGGCAGCGGGAAGCCGTCCACGACGGTCCGCTCGACCTGGGCGAAGGAGTCGCCGTCCAGCGCCTCATCCACCGTCAGGGAGCCGCCACCGCGCGCCCGGGAAGCGGCGGGCAGCTCGGCCGTCACGCCGTCGACCGGGCCGGGCTCACGCGCCATCACCGGCATGACCGGCATCCGGGTGGCCCCGAAGCGGGAGAGGTCGAGCCCACCGTACGGGTCCTCCAGGGTGAAGCGGATGGTCTCCCACTCATTCAGGAGCCCCGCCAACTCCTCTTCCACGAGGCCCGGTTCGGCGTAGTGGCGGGTGACCAGGAAGCGCTGCGAGTCGCCCGGGGTGCGGGCGCAGCGGACCGCCGTCAGCCCCGGTCGGACCCGGAACTGCCAGCCGTGCGCGCGGGCTTGGGCGAGCCAGAAGGCGGCGGCGTTGTCGTTGGCCTGTTCGAGCCGGCTGTCAGTGTTCACGGCAGGACCGTAGTCCGGCGACCCCTGCCCCGGTCGAGCCGCACCGGCACTGGCCGGATGAAGCCTGGGAGGCGCACGACCCGTGCCCGTGCGCCCTCACGTGCACTGCCTATTTTCGGTCAATTTCTCGCTGCTCCGTCCCCCTTGGGCAAATCCGCAGCCCAGACCCGCCGGCCGGGCGCCCGGAAGCCGGACACCCCAGGAGCAGTCCCGCGACAACCAGCCACCGTTGCCCCGGCCCTCTTCCCAGAAGGGTCGACGGGTGCCACGCTTCGTGATCGAATGCATCACGCCAAATTGCCATGTCGACATAGCGTCGGATGGTGAACTTGTCACAACGGCAATGGTCCACCCGATAGATTTCGATCTTGGCTAGCAGTGCCGCACCACCCACACCACACCACCGAGGGGGCTTGAGCGCCTTGAGCAGGGTGAGCAGGAGCGACGCGGGTCCTGACAGCGGCCAGGCGCTGGCCGGCACCGCGGGTCGGTCCGCGAGAAGCACCGGCACCTCCGCGACCGCCGCCACCCCCCGTACCTCCGGCACCCCGAGCACCTCGGGCCCGGCCTCGCACTCCTCCTATCCCGCGGCGCCGGCCTCCACCGGCTCCGTCCCGGCCGAGCACAGTGGTCCGGCGTACGGCGGTCAGGCATACGGCGGTCCGGCGTACGGCAGTCCGGCGTACGGCGGCCAGGCGTACGGCAGTCCAGCCCACGGCGCCCAGGCCCACAGCGGCCAGACGTCGTACGGGGCGCAGCCGCCCCAGGGCGGGCACCCGAACTACGGCGGACAGCCCGTCATTCGAGGCCCCGTCAACCCCGGCCAGACCTACGGCAACCCCGCCCAGCCCTTCACCGGCGAGTACTCCGGCTACAACGGCCACCCGGCCTACCCCGCCGGCGGCGCGGCCCCGGGCCCGAACGGTGCGGGCGGCCCGCTCGGCGGCCTCGCCCTGGGCACCGCCCCCGGCCACGGCCCGCTGGGCCACGGCGGTCCGGGCGCCAACGGCTCCCCGGCGACCCCGTCGCCGGCCGGCGCCCCGCGCAAGCTGTCCGGCCGACGCCGCCGGGAGACCGTCGCGGTGCTGATCTTCGGCGGCGCCCCGATCTTCGAGAGCTCCATCCCGCTCTCGGTCTTCGGCGTGGACCGCCAGGACGCCGGGGTCCCCCGCTACCGACTGCTGGTCTGCGCCGGGGAGGAGGGCCCGCTGGCCACCACCGGCGGCCTGACCCTCTCCGCGCCGTACGGCCTGGAGGCCCTCGCCCGGGCCGGCACGATCGTCGTCCCGGCCTGGCGCTCGATCTCCCAGCCCCCGCCGGTCGAAGCGATCACCGCCCTGCGCAAGGCGCACCACGAGGGCGCGCGGATCATCGGCTTGTGCACCGGCGCCTTCGTGCTCGCCGCCGCCGGACTGCTGGACGGCCGCCCGGCGACCACCCACTGGATGTACGCGCCGACCCTGGCCAAGCGCTACCCCCGGGTGCACGTCGACCCGCGCGAGCTCTTCGTGGACGACGGCGACGTGCTCACCTCGGCCGGTACCGCCGCCGGGATCGACCTGTGCCTGCACGTGGTGCGCAGCGACCACGGCACCGAGGCGGCCAACGCGCTGGCCCGCAGGCTGGTGGTGCCCAGCCGTCGCGGTGGCGGCGGACAGGCCCAGTACATCGATCAGTCTTTACCGGAGGAGATCGGCAACGACCCGCTGGCCGAGGTGGTCACCTGGGCGCTGGAGAACCTCAACCAGCAGTTCGACGTCGAGGTGCTGGCGGCCCGCGCGTACATGAGCCGCCGCACCTTCGACCGCCGGTTCCGCACGCTCACCGGCAGTGCGCCGCTGCAGTGGCTGATCACCCAGCGGGTGCTCCAGGCGCAGCGGCTGTTGGAGACCTCGGAGCTGTCGGTGGACGACGTCGCGCGCCGGTGCGGGTTCCGTTCGCCGGTGGCGCTGCGCGGGCACTTCCGCCGCCAGCTCGGGGTCTCGCCGGCCGCGTACCGGACCAGCTACCGGGCCCGTCGGCCCGGGCAGCCGTCGAGTGCCCCGGCCGGGGCGCACGGCGGCGACCTGCGACTGCCCGGCGCACTGTCCCACGCGGCACCCGCCTCGGCGGCGGGCGGGGCACTGTTCGGCGCGGCGGGGCACGGCGGGCAACCGGCCCACCCGTTCCCGGCCGGACCGGGGACGCAGGTTCCGGTCGGCCAGGCGGGCCCGCACGGTCAGCCGGTCGGTCCCGGGCAGCCGGTGCCGCACGGTCACGCCGGTCCGTACGGTCCGGGGCAGGTCGGGACGCCGGCCGCCCAGGGCTTCCACGCCCGCGCGGGTCAGCCGTACACGCACCAGCAGGCCGCGCAGCAGCCGCACCCCGGGCAGCAGGGTGTGGCGCGCGGTCCGGTGCGGCCTCCGCTGGTGCCGCCGCAGGCCGGGCCGGGTGCGGGGCGTCCGCCGCGCACCGCCGAGCACGCGGCGGCCGAGGACGGCCTCCCCCAGCCGGGGGCACGCGGCCAGGGCCAGGGGCACCGCAGCGCGGTCGAACGGCCCGCGGACGTGCCGGGCGCGGCCGGGCGTGCGCACGGTGCGCCGGGCGGCCGGGTGCCGACCACCGCCGCCGGGCAGCCGGCGGCCGGGGCGGGCGAGCTCCGCGGCCGGCAGGCCCGGGCGCCGCAGGTCCGCGCCCAAGGCGGTCGGGCCGCGGCGTCGGACGGCGGACGGGCGGCGCGCGAGGCCCGTCCCGGGCGGGACGGCCACGCGGTCCGCACCGGCCGGGAGGGCGAGCACCCGGACGGCCGCGGCCCGCACGACGGGCCGGAGGAGCACCGGACCGAGGACCTCGCTCCGGCACCCCGCCCGGCTCCACCGGTGCCCGCGGCGCGTGATCGCGCCGTAGGGTGAGTTGCGTGAATGACCGTTTGGTATGGATCGACTGTGAAATGACCGGCCTCGACCTCGACCGGGACGCCCTGGTCGAGGTCGCGGTGCTGGTGACGGACTCCGAGCTGAACATCCTCGGCGAGGGCGTGGACGTCATCATCCGCCCGCCGGCGGAGGCGCTGGCGAACATGCCGGAGGTGGTGCGCGAGATGCACACCGCCTCCGGCCTGCTCGACGAGCTGGAGCAGGGCATGACCCTGGCCGAGGCCGAGGAGCGCGTGCTCGCGTACGTGCGCCAGCACGTGCCGGAGGCCGGGAAGACGCCGTTGTGCGGCAACTCGGTGGCCACCGACCGCGGCTTCCTGGCCCGGGACATGCCGGCCCTGGAGAAGCACCTGCACTACCGGATCGTGGACGTCTCCTCGATCAAGGAGCTGGCCCGCCGCTGGTACCCGAAGGCGTACTACAACAGCCCGCAGAAGGGCGGGAACCACCGGGCGCTCGCCGACATCCGGGAGAGCATCGACGAACTGCGGTACTACCGCGAGGCGGTGTTCGTCCCGCAGCCCGGCCCGGACGCGGACACCGCGCGCGCCATCGCCGGGAAGTACCAGGCCTCGGCCGGCTGACCCGGCTGACCCGGCGAACGCGGGCCCCCTCCGCAGCGACCCCACCCCGGCGCGACCACCGCGGAGGGGGCCGTGCGGGCGGCCCCCGGAGGGTCGGGGAGGGTGCCCGCGTTCGCCGGAGCGAAACCCTGGCGCGAGCACCCTCTCGGATCCTGTAGAGTTCTTCCTGTCGGAACGGGAACGCGAGAGCGGGAACGGACCGGACAGATGGTGGGTGTAGCTCAGTTGGTAGAGCACCTGGTTGTGGTCCAGGTGGTCGCGGGTTCGAGTCCCGTCACTCACCCCAGAGCCTGAGGGGCCGATCTCTTCAAGAGATCGGCCCCTCAGGCGTTTTCGCGTTGCCTCAGTTCTGCGTGACGGTCCGGCTTTTCCGGTCGGCCCCTGCCGCGAGAAGCTACCGGCTAGTAACATCGTCGCCATGACCACTCCTTCGATCGGCCAGATGCTCGACGCCACCGTGCCGATGGCGCACACCCTGAAGCTCGAGTACCTGGAGACCACCCCGGAGCGCGCCGTGCTCCGACTGCCCGACCAGCCCGCGTACCACAACCACGTCGGCGGCCCGCACGCCGGCGCCATGTTCACGCTCGCCGAGTCCGCCAGCGGCTGCATCGTGCTCGCCGCC
Organism: Kitasatospora sp. NPDC018058; assembly: GCF_044327205.1. Lineage (NCBI taxonomy): Bacteria > Bacillati > Actinomycetota > Actinomycetes > Kitasatosporales > Streptomycetaceae > Kitasatospora > Kitasatospora sp. NPDC018058. Next base: position 26,439 of record NZ_JBIRFA010000012.1, read on the forward strand.
TTCGGGGATCAGCTGTCCCGGGCCGTGCCGCTCGCCGTGAACGCCGAGATCGCCTACAAGAAGCTCGCCATGGGCGACGTCACCGCCACCGCCGTGCTCGGCCGCCCGGCCGCCGAGGTCGTGGCCGAACTGGACGCCGGCGGCCGCCCCGAGTTCCCGGTCACCGTCGAGATCACCCGCGCCGACGGCGCCGTCACCGGCGTGATGACGGTCACTTGGACCCTGCGCCCCAACTCCTGACCGCCGCGCGGTCGGTGGCCCCGGGCGGAGCGTCCCGGGGCCACCTGCGCGATGACTGTCCGTAACGGCTGGCGTGACCTCGCCGCCCGTCCGCTCGTTCTCAACTCACGTGCGAGCCAATCACGCGACCAAGCCCCAGGAACCCGCCCTCCGCGGCGTCGCCGGAGCGTGGCGGGCGATCGCCCGGTGGCTGCCCCACCCCCGCGCCGTCGCCGCCGGCGGGGCACTGCTCGCACAGCTCTGGGGCGTCGGAGCGCCCGGCGCGTACGCGGCCTCCGCCGAGGCGCTGCCCGGGCAGGCCCAGCCCGCCGCCCGCCGGGCCCTGCACGGCGGCACCGTGATCGACGGGCAGTCAGCCGCCCACCCCGAGGAACCCGGGCACCCGGCGACCGCGGAGCCCGGCCGCTCCCCCGGGCTGGTCGGGGGACTGACCGACGGAGCACCGGTCGACCAGGCCACCGGCGCGGTCGGCGGCGTCCTCCGGGAGCGCATCCGGGCCGGCGGGCTCCCCCTCCCCGGCCAACGCGCCGCCGTCCCCGACGCCTTCGCCCTCGCCTCCGGTTTGCTCGGCGCCGTCCAGGCCCAGGCCCGCCCGGCCGGGACCCGCACCGCCCGCGAGGGCGAGGCCGCCGAGCCGGCCACCCTGCCGCGGCCGGTGGCCGCCCGGCCCCGCTCCGAGGCGGCCGAGGCTCCGGTGGTGCGGGAGGCCACCGCCTTCGAGGGGCAGTCCGCAGTGGAACCCGTCGGTGCGACGGGGGTTACGGAGGCGGCCGCGGATCCCGCCGTATCGACGGACGGCGGGACGCCCCAGGCGCTCGACCTCGCCGACACGGCGCCCGTGACGGCCGTGGACGACGGCTCCGCGACGGCGACCGCGGTGCTCGCCCCCATCGCCGCCGGACTGCTGCTCACCGGCGCGGCCATGTACAAGCACCGCGGACTGCCACGCGGGCACTGAACGGCCCGGACCGGCACTGGCTAGGCTCCGGGGGCCAGCTCCACTTCCATCAGGGGGAGTTCACGCCCGGGGACCGAGCCGGACGGCGTGCTGCCGATGCGGGTGGCACCCATCGCCAGGTAGAAGGGCTCAGCACGGCGAACCCCAGCACCCGGCCACCGTCCTCGGCCACCACCGTCGAAGCCGACGCCCACCCGATCGCGGCGGCGTCCAGGGTCAGTTCGTCCCGGCAGGCGGCCATGAACGCCTCGTCGTAGCCCCAGTGCGCCTTGGCCCGCACGGCGATGCCGGTGAGCAGCTCGGCCTCGGCCGGGCGGGCGGGTCGGATGCGCACGGTGTCCCCTCGGGTCGACGGCCGGGCGGCGGTGGCCATTATCCGGCGCAACTCGGTCGTCTGCCAACGGTTTTGCGGTCGACGGGGACCGCCCGGCACGCCCGTCAGCGGAAGACGCCCGGCGGCGGGGCCGGGGAGGGCGCGGCGGTGGCGTCCGTGGCGGGGACGGCTCCGGCGGTGAAGTCGCCGAGGGAGCGGCCGTGTTCGACCCGGCCGTGGGAGGAGTCGGAGGCGACGCGGCGGGTGAGGTCGGGAATGGGGAGGGGAGTGTGGGCGGCGGCGAGGACGAGGTTGCCGAAACGCTTGCCGCGCAGGACGGCGGGGTCGGCGACCAGGCAGAGTTCGGGGAAGACCGCGGCGAGGGTGGCGACCTGGGAGCGGGCGAAGGGGAGGGCGGCGCCGTCGGCGATGTTGGCGGTGTACCAGCCGCCGGGGGCGAGGGCGCGGGCGGCGAGGGCGGCGAACTCGACGGTGGTGCAGTGGGCCGGGGTGCGGGCGCCGGAGAACACGTCGGTGATGACCAGGTCGACGCTAGCCTCGGGGGTGCGTTCCAGCACGCTGCGGGCGTCCGCGCCGCGCACCTTGATCTGCCAGCCGCGCTCCAACGGGAGTTCGGCGCGGACGAGTTCGGTGAGCTCGGTGTCGATCTCGGCGACCTGCTGGCGGGAGCGCGGCCGGGTGGCGGCCACGTAGCGGGCCAGGGTGAGGGCGCCGCCGCCCAGGTGGAGGACGGTCAGCGGGCGGCCGGGCGGGGCGGCCAGGTCGATCAGGTGACCGAGCCGGCGCTGGTACTCGAAGCCGAGGTGGGTGGGGTCGGCGAGGTCGACCAGGGACTGCGGGGCGCCGTCGATCAGCAGCGTCCAGACGGCGGGGCGGTCGCGGTCTGGGCGCAGTTCGGCCAGGCCGGAGCCGACGGGGCGGGTGAGCGGGCCCTGGGCGTGGGTGCGGCCGCCCGGCCCGGTGGTGGCCGCCGGCTCCGGGTTGCGCGCGGCTCTGCTGCTTCGTCCCATGGCCGCCATTATCGCCGCCGGGAGGGAACACCCACAGGTCAGGGGCGTGCCGTGGGGATCCGGCCGGTGGCTGAAGGGGCCCGGCGGAATCCTCGCGGCACGCCCACTAGAACGGGCCGAGGCCGCCTGCGGTGAGCGTGCAGGCGGCCTCGCAGAGGGCGGAGCGGAGCACCCAGGCGTCGGTGGGGCGGGTCTTGCGACCGGTGCCGGAGGGCGGGATCACCCAGCGCGGGTCGGTGGCGCCGGGCACCAGGGCGCCGGCCGTACAGGAGCTACCGGGCAGGTGCCAGGTCTCCCAGGTGCCGGCCGGGACGAGGAAGGAGACGGTGCTGCCGTTGCGGCTCTGCAGGACGGCCCCGCAGGCACGGCGCAGCCGCAGGATGTCGACGGCCTCCAGGCCGTGCCGCAGGGCGACGGTCACGGTGTCGCAGCTGGTCAGCAGGGTGCCCTCCTCGGGGACGGCGGCGTCCCGGCGCAGGCCGCCGCAGGAGCCGCGACCGCCGCCCACCGCGCCCCGGCCGGGGAATCGGTCGTCGGCGGGGTCGGGGAGCAGGGCCGGGGCGGCGCCGGCGAGCACACTCCCGGCGACGGGTCGGTACTGCGGCAGTCCGGCGGCCATCATGGGCCCTCCTGTACCTCGTCGGATCGGAAGCGCAGTCGCCCGAGGCGGGGAGGGGCCGGGGGACGGCCTGGGCTTCCGCGTATCAGGACAACGCGGCAGTGGCACCCGAGGCCACGGGGCGCATTACAGCAAGGCATGGCATTTCATGGCGGATATCCCGCAACAACGCCCGGTTTGCACCGGATTGACGATATATATATACCGCAAACCGACTGTGGCCACCCGGTGACTCCGAGTACTCTCGGCGCCATGGCAGCCACCCCACCGGCCGAGCCGAACCGACCGTCCCCCAACACCGTGATGCGCGCGCTGCGCGGCGACCGCTCACCCGGCGAGTTCGCCACGGCCGTCCGCCGGGCCGCCCGCGAGATCGGCGAGCACGTGTCCTGCGACGCCCGCTACGTCGGACGGGTCGAGTCCGGTGAGATCCGCTGCCCCAACTACGCCTACGAGCGCGTCTTCCGGCACATGTGGCCGGACCGCACGCTCACCGACCTCGGCTTCGCCCCCCGCATCGCCGTCCGCCGCCGCTCGGCGGACGGCGCCGACGGGGCGGCCGGGGTGCCCCCGCTCCATCCACCGTTCCCGCCCCTGCCCGCCCCGCGCTCACCACTCTCCACCCAACTCCCGTACGCTGCCTCGCCGTACGCGGATCCAGCCGCTCCGGACGGGCCCCCGTGGCCGAGGGCCGGCGCGGTGCCCAGGGGGCCCGATGGATCGCCCTATCTCGACGAGGAGAACGACGACGTGCGTCGCCGTACGTTCCTGGCCGGCGGCTCGACCGCGCTGGCCACCGTGATCGGCATCGACCGGCCGGCCGCGGCCGGTCCCGCCACCGGTGCCGGCTTCCGCCCGCCCGCCAGCCGAGGTACCGTCCCCGGTGCGGAGTTCACCGCACCCTCGCTGCTCGGCCTGGACCCGGTGGTACCCGGCCGCCCCGGACCGGTGCCGCCGTTGCGCAAGGTCGGCGCCGCCGAGGTGCTCGGCGTCGAACAGGCCGTCCGGGAGATCAGACTGGCCGACGACGCGCACGGCGCCGACGCCCTCTACGACCTCGCCGGGCAGTCACTGCGCACCGCCTACCTGCTGCTCAACGAGGGCGAGTACAGCGCCGAGACGGAGCGCCGACTGCAGGCCGGAGCCGGTGAACTGGCCATCTCAGTAGGCTGGTTGGCGCACGACTCGAACCGGCTCGCGGACGCCCGCTCGTTCTACGCCGAGGCGCTCGCCACCGCCCGGATGGCCGGGGACTCCGCGCTGGAGGCGCACGTCTTCTGCAACAGCGCCTTCCTCGCCCGGGACGCCGGGCGCCCACGCGAGGCACTGCGTGCCGCGCAGGCCGGGCAGTCCGCCGCCCGGCTGCTGGACTCCGCCCGGCTGCTCGCCCTGTTGGCCATGCGCGAGGCCGGCGCCTGGGCCGTACTGCGGGACCGTTCCTCCTGCGAACGCGCGATCGGCCGGGCGTACATCCTGTTCGATCGGGGGCCCTCCGAGGCCGACCCGGAGTGGATGTCCTTCTTCGGCGAGGCGGAGATCGCCGGTCTGCAGTCGCAGTGCTGGTCCGCGCTCGGAGACTGGGACCGGGCCAGCGAGCAGGCCGCGCTGGCCATAGCGCTGCAGGAGCCGCACTTCGTCCGCAACCGGGTGCTGTACACCGCCGAACTGGCCCACGACCGGCTCGGCCGGGGGGACTTGGCGGGGGCGGCGCACCACGGCTCGGCCGCCGTCGCGCTGTTCGGCGAGGTCCGCTCGGCCCGGATCCGCAGCATGCTGGCGGACACCGCCGAACAGCTGCGCCGGCACGCCTCGGTGCCCGAGGTCCGCCGCTTCCTGGCCGGGTACGACCAGGCCGCGGCGGCCTGAACGGTCGAGGTCCGAGCGGTCGAGGTCCGAGCGGGCGCAGGCCCGGACGGGCAAAGGCCCGAGCGGTCGCAGGCCCGGACGGGCAAAGGCCCGAGCGGCCCCCCGAAGGCCGTCGACCGCGGGCTCAGTGGCCCGAGTTCAGCCCCTCCAGGTGGGACAGGTCGTTCCAGACCTCCACCGCCGGGGCGCCGTACTCCCAGGACAGCACGCACAGCGCCGCCGTACCGAGCTTGAACCGCTGGGCGAACTCGGGCGGCAGGCCCAGCCAGCGGGCGGTCAGGATGCGCAGCACGTGACCGTGCGCGAACAGGACGACGTCCCGGTCGGCGCAGTGCATGACGGTGGTGTCCGGCTCCGGGACGCCGTGCTCCGCGTTCAGGCCGGCGAGGAAGGCGTCCACCCGGGCGGCCACCTCGGAGAGCTTCTCGCCACCGGGCACCCCGTCGCGCCAGATCAGCCAGCCGGGGTGGTCGGTGGCCCGGATGTCGGCGCCGGTGCGGCCCTCGTACTGGCCGTAGTCCCACTCCATCAGCTCGGGGCGTTCCACCGCGCGGTCGCCGAAGCCGGCCAGTTCGCAGGTCTCCTTGGCCCGACCGAGCGGGCTGGTGTAGACGAGCGCGTCCGGCAGCCCGCTCCAGGGCGCCTTGGCGAGCCGGGCGCCGAGCGCCCGGGCCATCGCGCGGCCCTCCTCGGTCAGCGGGATGTCGGTGCGGCCGGTGTGGCGGCCGGTGGCCGACCACTCGGTCTCGCCGTGGCGGACCAGCACGATTCGGGCGGGCATGGTGGGCTCCTCGCAACGGGGCGGTCAACGGTCGGTCTCACCCTTGAGCACCGGGCTCCATGATCCCCCACCCGGGCCGCGGCCACGATCGCGGGCTTCGATACCCGGCGGTTCCGGCCGGAACGGGCCGGTCCGCACCGCATTGTCGGACCCGGATGCGACACTGGGCCGCACCATGAACGCCTCGACGAACGTCCCGCTCAGCGGGTCCGCTGAGCCGCTCGCCCAGCGGCTCGCCGAGCTGCGCGGACCGGCCCAGCAGCGCAGTCTGAACGCCCGCGCCCTCGCCGCGCTCGCCGCCAATCCGGGCTGTCACCGCCGCGCCGTGCTGGACGCGGCCGGAGTGGACAAATCGGCACTGGCCGCCCGGCTCGGCCGCCCCGCCCCCTTCGGCCAGTCCCCGTTCGCGATCGCCCGCGGCGTGATCTTCGAGTCCCGGCTGAAGGCGGACGACCACTCCGCGCTGCTGGAACCGCTCCGCGCCCACCTCGGCGTCCCGGCCGACGACCGCACCCCGCTGCTGGTGCCCGACCTGCTGCACCGTTCCGGCCCGGCCGTCCGCGCCGACCGGACGGCCGAGGCGCTGGCCCGGGCCGCCGCCGAGCCGGAGGCCTGGACACTGCTGGACCACCCGATGCTGCGCCTGGAGGTGGCCGGCAGCACCGCCTACCTGGAGCCGGACGCGCTGGTGGTGCACGGCGGGCGGTGCACGGTGGTCGAGATCAAGTCCTTCCCGGTGCTGGACGGCAGCGCGGACCCGGCCAAGGTCGGCGCCGCCGCCCGCCAGGCCGCGGTGTACGTGCTGGCGCTCCAGCGGACCGCCGCCGCGGCCGCCGGGCAGACGCTCGCCGAGGACCCGTACACCGAGCAGCGGCTGCCGGGCAGCCCCCGCACCAGCGTGCTGCTGGTCTGCCCGAAGGACTTCGGCAACCGGCCGACCGCGGTCGCCGTCGACGTCCGCCGCGAGCTGGCCACCACCCGCCGCCAGCTGAGCCGGATGACCGGCATCGGCCGGCTGCTGGACACCCTGCCGCCGGGCACCGACTTCGACCTGGCCGCCGACCAGGACGGCGCCCCGGCCCGGACCTCCGAGCAGCTGACCGCCGCGGTCGAGGCGGTGCCCGCCGCGTACAGCCCGGACTGCCTCTCCACCTGCGAGCTCGGCTTCCACTGCCGCGCCCGGTCCCGCTGCGGCGACCGGGTCGAGCAGCTCGGCCGGGGCGTGCGCGGCGAGCTGGGCGGCATCCGTACGGTCACCGAGGCGCTGGCCGCCGCATCCGGCGCGGACAACGGCGCCGGGGACGGCGACGGCGCGGACGACGCGGCCGAGCGCCTGGCCTACGCGGCCGCCCTGCGCGCGGAAGCGCTGGGAGTGGGCGCATGAGCGAGCGATGGGGGTACCCCCGGCCGGAGGCTGGGGGAGAACGAATCACCGAAAGGTGCGCGTGGGCGAATGCCCCCGAGCGGTGGGGGTGCCCCCGGCCGGAGGCTGGGGGAGAGGCGGGCGCATGACTCTCCTCACCACCCTCGCCCGGCTGGAGGCCGTCCGCAGCGGGCACGCCGAACCGCTGGCCACCGTCCGGCACCGGCACCTGTCCGAGCGCCCGATGGTGCTGATCCCGCTGACCGCCGCCGGTGAGTCCGGCGCGCCGCTGGCCGTGATGCTCGGCACCGACCGGGCCGCGCCCCGGCTGCACCTGGTGCCGCAGCCGCTCAACCGCACCCTGCGGTTCGACTTCCTGGCCGAGCTGGCCGCCGACCTGCTGCCCTACCTGGAGTCCTTCGCCGACGACGTCGAGCAGATCGAGGGCTCTGAGAAGGACCCGGAGACCGGCGAGAAGACCCAGGTGTTCCGCGAGCTGTGCGCCGACGCGCCGCAGCTGATCGTGCCCAACAGCGCGGGCGTGCACCACCTGGCGCTGATCGGCCGCTCCACCCGGTTCCGCCGCACCGTGGAGGACGCCGAGCCCGGCCCCTACCCGGCGCCGATGCGGGTGCCGCTGCTCGGCCGCTGGCTGACCCACCTCACCGACCGAGCCCAGGTGCCCGGTTCCAGCCTGCTGCTGCCGATGACCGGCCTGCTCGCCCGGCACTGGGCCACCGGCCAGAGCCACCTGGAGGACCAGCACCTGGCCGCCCGGCTGGCCTGGCACAACCCGCCTGCGGGCCTGACCGGCGCGCAGGCGGCCGAGCTGGCCGAGACCGGCCGGGACGAGCAGGGCCTGCTGCTGCACCCGCCGGCCGGCCCGACCACCGACCCGCGCTTCGACGAGTTCCTGCTCGCCCCGGCGATCGCCCGCTACGACGCCGCCGTCAACGCCCTGCAGCACAGCACCGAGCAGCAGGACGAGGCCGCCGTCGGGCGCGCCCGGGCGGCCGTCCGCTCGGCGGTCGACCAGCTGACGGAGGTGCTGTCGGCCGTCCTGCTGCCCACCTGGCGGGACGTCTGGCAGGGCCTGGACCTGCTGCGCGCCCTGCCGCCGGCCGGGCACCTGGAGGAGCGCTGGACCGGCGACCGCTGGTCCTACACCGGTCACCGGGACCGCCTCGCGGCCGGCGAGCCCCCGCAGCCCCGGCAGGACGACGCCGTCACCGCCGCCCGCAAGCTCGCCCAGCGCGAGCGCGAGCAGGCCCGCCTCGACGTCCAGGAGGCGCTGGACGACCCGCTGGCGATGGCCGAACACCGACTGTCCGGCGAGGCGTTCAGCGGGGTGGTGACCGAGGTGGTGCCGGACTGGGACACCACCGGCCGCTCCCCCAAGCCCCGCCCGCTGCTCACCCTGCGCACCGCCGACCGCCCGCACGCCGACCTCGGCCGGGAGGTTCACCGGGTGCACGGCCCGTCCGCGCAGAAGGCCGAGATCGTCGCGGTCGATCCCATCGAGGGCACCATCACCCTGCGGGTGCTGTCCGGCATGGGCCGCAAGAAGGAGCCCGAACCGGGCAGCCTGCCCGAGCCCGGTGAGCCGGTCACCTTCACCCTGTTCGAGTTGACGGTCCGCCAGTCCGCGCCGCTACCCGAGCCGGACGACACCCCGTGGACCCACGGCGGCCCGCCCGGCACCGCGCCCGCAACCGCCCCGTCCGCTGCCGCCGAGGAGTGGGAGTAATGGCCGAATCGGCCCCCGAGCAGTCCCCGGGCGCGGCCGCCGACGCCGCCGTGGCCCGGATCCTGACGGCCACCGTCCGCCCGTCGGCCGGCGCCCCGCGCGGCGTGGTGGTGGACTCCCCGCCCGGCGCCGGGAAGTCCACCCTGGTGGTGCGGGCCGCCCGCGAGCTGGTGGAGGCCGGCGAACGGCTGATGATCGTCGCCCAGACCAACGGGCAGGTGGACGACCTGGTCGGCCGACTGGCCGAGAAGGCGCCGGAGTTGACGATCGGCCGGCTGCACGCGGCGGACTCCCGGCCCGGCCCGGAGGTGCTCAGGCACGCCAATGTCACGCCCTCCGACAAGGTCGCCGACCTGGTCGAGCAGGACGTGGTGATCTCCACCTCCGCCAAGTGGCAGTGGGTCCGGGCCGAGGCGCCGTGGCGGCACGCGATCGTCGACGAGGCCTACCAGATGCGCTCGGACGCCCTGCTCGCGGTGGCCCGGCTGTTCGAGCGGGCGCTGTTCGTCGGCGACCCGGGCCAACTGGACCCGTTCACCGTGGTCGGCACCGAGCAGTGGGCGGGCCTGTCGTACGACCCGTCCAGCAGCGCCGTGGTCACCATGCTGGCCCACAACCCGCAGATCGAGCCGCACCGGCTGCCGGTCTCCTGGCGGCTGCCCGCCAGCGCGGCGCCGCTGATCTCGCGGGCGTTCTACCCATACACGCCGTTCCGCTCCGGTACCGGCCCGGACGACCGCCTGCTGACCGCAGCCGTCCGCCCCGACGGTTCGGCACTGGACGCCGTGATCGACCGGGCCGCCGAGCACGGCTGGGCGCTGCTGGAACTGCCCGCCCGGCACACCGTACGGACCGACCCGCAGGCGGTGGCGGCCGTCGCGGCCACCGTCCGTCGGCTGCTGGAGCGCGGGCTGACCGCCCACTCCGAGCAGGGTGGATCCCCGCTCACCGCGGACCGGATCGCCGTCGGCACCGCGCACCGGGACCAGGCGGCGGCCGTCCGGGCCGCCCTGCTCAAGGCGGGCGTCCCGGTGGACGGCGCGGCCGGTCCGGCCGTCACCGTGGACACCGCCAACCGGCTGCAGGGCCGGGAGTACGACGTCACGGTGGTGCTGCACCCGCTCTCCGGACGCCCGGACGCGACCGCCTTCCACCTGGAGACCGGCCGGCTGTGCGTGCTCGCCTCCCGGCACCGGCACGCCTGCATCGTGGTGGCCCGGGCCGGGATCGCCGAGCTGCTGGACGAACACCCCGCCACCGAGCCAGTCCAGTTGGGCGTCCCGGTGACCTTCCCAGACGGCTGGGAGGCCAACCACCAGGTCCTCCAGCACCTCAGCGGCCACCGGGTCCACATGCGCTAGGTAGGGCTCAGTCCTCGGTCTCGCACACCGCGAAGGCCACCACGGAGCCGCGCTCCGCCCGGGCGCTCCAGCCGGTCGCGTCGGCGGTCGGGCCGCTGGCGCGCACCGGCCCGTCCGCGTCGGGCTGGAGCCGGTAGCCGCCGCCGGTCAGGTGGGTGCCGGCCGGGCAGGTCGCGGTCGAGACGCCGCCCGGGGCGCTCGGCGGGCCGGTGACCACCTTCGCCGTCTCCGCCGCGAAGGCGGGTGCGGCCGGGGCCAGGACGGCGGCGGCCAGCAGGACGCCGGTGGACAGGGTCTTCGGTGCGCGCATGGGGTACTCCCGGTTCGACGGTGACTGGTTCCCGTACACCCGGAACAACCGGTTCGCACCCGATCCGGATGCGCGGCACCCGAGGCACGCCCCCGGCGCGCGCCGGGGAATAGCGCCTGCACGCGCACCGTTCCGTTACCGGCCGCCGCCGCGAGACAATGGACGACGGCCACAACCGGGCGGTGCGGCCCGGAGCAGCCCGCCCGCCCTCCCTCACCGAGACCCCGGAGGTGTCCGTCCATGCCCGACTCCCCCGCCGAGGCGCCTGAGCCCACCCGGCGCCTGCGCCCCTCGCAGCTGCTGTTCGAGCCGCAGTCCGCCGAGCCGGAGCCGGAACGATTCTTCGACCTGGAGTCCATCGACGACCCGGCGGAGCTGCTGCGCCGCTCCACCGAACTGGCCCTGGCCTTCCGGGCGGCCGCCGAGCGGGCCACCGACTTCCAGGCGGTCGCCGCTGCTCAGCTGGCGGACCCGCGCCGGTTCGACGCGCTGTCGAACACCGAGATCGCCGAGCAGGCGGACTGGACCCCCGACTATGCCGCCAAGATGATCGAGTACGGCCGCGGTCTGCTCCAGCCGCGCCGCCACGAGGACTGATCGGCCGGCCCCTGGCATATGCCAGAAGCGGAAGGGTACGCCGTGCCCCGCCGCCCTGTCCGGCGAACAGCGCTTTCCACCACACCGGGGGCGCGCACCGCGCAGGCTGCTGGGCGTGGACATCTGGACCTTGCAGTCGGTGGAGTACGTCACCGTGGCCGGAGAGGCCTGGCTCGCCTCCGCCAGCGAATATCCGCGCAGCATGCGCGCCCTCTGGGAGTCCCGCCCGTGGGCGCCGTCGGTGCTGCCCTGCGGCCGGGCCTTCGACGTGATCAGCATGCCGGCGCTGTTCGGCCGCCGGGTGCTGGACGAGCTCTGGGCCTCCGGCCCGGGCTGCGGACCGGTCGCGAGCTACCGGGGGCGCACCCTCCTGTTCGTCCAGCCCGGCGCGGCACCCCGGCTGCGCCGGCTGCTGGCCTGGGAGGAGTGGGCCCGGGACGTGCCGCCGCTGCTGTGCCACGGCAGGGGCGACGCGGTGACCGTGCCGCCGATCCAGCGGATGGTGCACGGCCCAGACTCCCCCGGTCGGGGATCCGGCCGCTGGATCGTCGCCCCGGAGGAGCGGGAGCCCTGGCTGCCCGGCGCCTCGGTGGTGCTCTGGGCCTGCGTCCGGGCGGCGCGCGAGCCCGGCACGCCCGTCCCGGCGGAGCCTTCCGTCGTGACCGGAGGGTGAACGGAGGGCGACCGGTATTCGATTTTGGCTCGGACGCGGGCCGCTGCTAGAGTCTTCTCTGTCAGCAGGCGCCGCTAGCTCAGTTGGTTAGAGCAGCTGACTCTTAATCAGCGGGTCCGGGGTTCGAGTCCCTGGCGGCGCACAGACAGCCGAGAGGCCCCTTGCGAAAGCAAGGGGCCTCTCGGCGTTTCCCGGTGCAGGCGCTGCCCGTACCGAAGCAGCCGGGCCGCCCGCCGGAGCGGACGGCCCGGGCGGGGCTCAGCGGCCGCGCAGCATGCGGTAGCGGGCGACCAGCGCCGCGGTGGAGCTGTCCAGCTGCTCGCCGCCCTCGCCGGTGAGGAGCACCGGCTCGATCCGCCTGGCGAGCACCTTGCCCAGCTCGACGCCCCACTGGTCGAAGGAATCGATGTTCCAGATCGCGCCCTGGACGAACACCTTGTGCTCGTACAGCGCGACCAGCTGGCCGAGCACGGACGGGGTCAGCTCTCCGGCCAGGATGGTGGTGGTCGGGTGGTTGCCCTTGAAGGTCTTGTGCGGGACCAGCTCGGCCGGCACGCCCTCGGCGGCGACCTCCTCCGGGGTCTTGCCGAAGGCCAGCGCCTGGGTCTGGGCGAAGAAGTTGGCCAGCAGCAGGTCGTGCTGGGCGACCAGGCCCGGCAGCAGGTCGGCGACCGGCCGGGCGAAGCCGATGAAGTCGGCCGGGATCACCTTGGTGCCCTGGTGGAGCAGCTGGTAGTAGGCGTGCTGGCCGTTGGTGCCGGGGGTGCCCCAGACCACCGGGCCGGTCTGCCAGTTGACCGGGGTGCCGTCGCGGGTCACCGACTTGCCGTTGGACTCCATGTCCAGCTGCTGCAGGTAGGCGGTGAACTTGGACAGGTAGTGCGAGTACGGCAGCACCGCGTGCGCCTGGGCGTCGAAGAACGCGCCGTACCAGACCCCGAGCAGGCCGAGCAGCAGCGGGACGTTCTGCTCCGCCGGGGCGGTGCGGAAGTGCTCGTCGACCAGGTGGAAGCCGTCCAGCATCTCGCGGAAGGCGTCCGGGCCGATGGCGATCATCAGCGAGAGGCCGATCGCCGAGTCGTAGGAGTAGCGGCCGCCGACCCAGTCCCAGAACTCGAACATGTTGTCGGTGTCAATGCCGAAGTCCTGCACGCCCTGGGTGTTGGTGGACAGCGCGACGAAGTGCTTGGCCACCGCCTCGGTGCCGGCGCCCAGGCCGGTGAGCAGCCAGTCGCGGGCGGAGACGGCGTTGGTGATGGTCTCGATGGTGGTGAAGGTCTTCGAGGCCACGATGAACAGCGTCTCGGCCGGGTCGAGGTCGCGGACCGCCTCGTGCAGGTCGGCGCCGTCCACGTTGGAGACGAAGCGGACGTCCAGGTCGCGCTTGGTGAACGAGCGGAGCACCTCGTAGGCCATCGCCGGGCCGAGGTCGGAGCCGCCGATGCCGATGTTGACGACGGTGCGGATCGGCTTGCCGGTGTGGCCCTTCCACTCGCCGCTGCGGACCCGGTCGGCGAAGCCGGCCATCTTGTCCAGGACGGCGTGCACGCCGGGGACGACGTTGACGCCGTCGACGTCGACGACCGCGTCCCGCGGGGCGCGCAGCGCGGTGTGCAGGACGGCGCGCTGCTCGGTGTTGTTGATCTTCTCGCCGCGGAACATGGCGTCCCGCAGCTCGGCGACGCCGGTGGCGGCGGCGAGTTCGCGCAGCAGCTCCAGCGTCTCGTCGGTGACCAGGTGCTTGGCGTAGTCCACGTGCAGGTCGCCGACCTGCAGGGTGTAGCGGCTGCCGCGCTCCGGGTCGGCGGCGAACAGCTCGCGCAGGTGGGTCTCGCCCAGCTCGTCCCGGTGCTTGGCCAGCGCGGCCCACTGCGGGGTGCGGTCGAGCGGGGTGCGGGCGTCGGCGCGGGTCTCCGACATCGGTGGGTCCTCGATTCATCTGGGTGCAGAAACCGGCAGGGCCAGGCGTGAGGCCAGGCGGTGAGGGTCTGTGCGAGGTCGTGCGGGTACTGGTGGTGCGCCGACTCCGTTGACGGCCTGCCCGGGTTCAGCCTATGCAACCCCGGAGGCGGTCGCGCACATTCCGCCTGGCGCGCGGACTGCCCGTCATTTCCGTTCCGTGCGCAGGTCCAGCCCGCGCAGCACCTCGTCGACCAGTTCCGGGTCGGCCCCGAGCTCGCTGCGGGCGACGAGCATCTCGCGCCGGGAGGCGGCGATCATCTCCTGCTCGACGTCCCGGGCGGCCCGCCACTGGGCGAGGCGCAGCTTGGCCTCGGCGGCGTCCTCCTCGGCGTAGTTCTCCGGGCAGAGCCGGGCCAGCCGGTCGTGCTGACGGTCCCGCAGACGGTCGGCGACCTCGGCGGGCAGTTTGTCCTGCTCCTCCAGTTCGCCGAGGCGCGTGAGCCCGGCCTTGGCGGCCCGCCACCAGAGCTGACGGACGGCCTGCTCGTGCCGGTCCTGGTCGATGTCCAGTCGGAGCCGCTTGGCCAGCCAGGGCAGGCTCAGGCCCTGGACCAACAGGGTGAACAGCACCACGCTGAAGGCGATGAAGACCAGCCGGCCGCGCTCGGGGAAGTCCGCGCCGGAGTGCAGGGTGAGCGGGATGGCGAGGACCAGGGCGACGGTGGCCACGCCACGCATGCCGGACCACCAGAGGACCACGCTCTCCTTCCAGCTGAACGGGGTGTCCTCGTCGTCGTCGCGGCGCAGCCTCCGGGACAGCCAGCCGGCCGGCAGCAGCCAGAGCAGCCGGACCACGACGACCACCGCGATGACCACGGCGGCGTCGCCGATGAAGCCGGTCCAGCCGTTGCCCGCCTCCTTGAGCACGGTGGCCAGCTCCAGGCCGATCAGGCCGAAGGCGACACCGGTGATCAGGATCTCGACCACTTCCCAGAAGGCGTTGCCGACCAGCCGATAGGAGACGGCGTCGGCGTCGGCGGCCCGGTCGGCGAGGTAGAGCGCGCAGACCACGACGGCGAGCACCCCGGAGCCGTGGATCTCCTCGGCGATGGTGTAGGCGGCGAAGGGCACCAGCAGGTTGAGCGCGACCTGCTGGGTCGGGTCGTCCAGGCGTTCGGCGAGCTTGGCGTTCATCCAGCCCAGGGCGACGCCGATGACCACGGCGAGCACGGCGGACAGGATGAAGCGCAGCACCGCGTTGCCGACCGAGAAGTCGCCGCTGACCATGGCCTCGATGGCCAGCGAGTAGATGACGATCGCGGTGACGTCGTTGAACAGGCCCTCGCTCTCCAGAATCGCCACCAAGTGCCGGGGCAGGCCGACGCTGCCGGCCACCGCGACGGCGGCGACCGGGTCGGGCGGGGAGACCAACGCGCCGACCGCGATGGCGGCGGCCAGCGGCAGGGTGGGCAGGAGCCAGTGCACCGTCCCGGCGACCGCGATCGTGGTGACCACCACCAGGGCGACGGCCAGCAGCAGGATCGAGCGGATGTTGGCCTTGAAGTAGCGGACCGAGGAGCGCCGGGCGACCGCGAAGATCAGCGGCGGCAGGACCAGCGGGAGGATCAGCTCGGGTTCGAGCGAGACGTCCGGGATCTGCGGGATGAGCGCCATCGCGATGCCGAGCAGGGTCATCAGGACCGGTTGCGGCACCCCCGTCCTGCGGGCGAGTGGCATCGTCACCACGGAGGCGAGCAGCACCAGGAAGAACAGGGGCAGCTGGCCCACGGGGAGGTTCCTCTCGACGGCGGACGGCTGAGCGCCGCCCAGGATAAATCTGACAATGCGCCCATAGGTGGGGGCGCGCCGAGCGGCGCTTGACCTCAAGTGCACTTCAGGTTCGAGGATCGGGAGCGTCGAACGATCGGGCGGACGATCAGGCAGACGATCAGTCGAACAGTCGAGGGAGAGGAGCCCCCGTGAAGGCGGTCACCGTGGCGCGGTCCGGCGGTCCGGAGGTCCTGCGGGTCACCGAGGTGCCCGCACCGGAGCCCGGCCCGGGCGAGGTCCGGGTGCGGGTCTACGCCGCCGGGGTGCAGCCGGTGGACCTCGCGATCCGGGAGGGGTTCCGCCCGCCGGGACTGACGGTCGAGCCGCCGTTCACGCTCGGCAACGAGTTCGCCGGGGTGATCGACCGGCTGGGCCCGGGCGCCGGGGACTGGAAGGTCGGCGACGAGGTGCTGGGCTTCCGGGTACTGGACTGCCACGCCGAGCTGGTCACGGTGGACGCCGCCCAGCTGGTGGCCAAGCCCGCCACGATGCCCTGGGAGCAGGCCGGCTCGCTCTCCGCCTCCGGCCAGACCGCGCACATGGCACTCGCCCTGCTCGGGCTCGGCCCCGGCGACACGGTGCTGGTGCACGGCGCCACCGGCGGGGTCGGCACCGTCGCCGTCCAGCTCGCCCGGGTCTGGGGCGCCACCGTCATCGGCACGGCGAGCGAGCGCAACCACGACTACCTGCGCGAGCTGGGCGCGATCCCGGTCGGCTACGGCGAGGGTCTGGTCGAGCGGGTCCGGACGGTGGCGCCGCAGGGGGTGACCGCGGCCTTCGACGCGGCCGGCCGGGGCGCACTGCAGGCCTCGGTCGAGCTGGTCGCCGACAAGGACCGGATCGGCACCGTGGTCGACTATCCGGAGGCCGAGCGCCTGGGCGTCCGGGGGCTGCGGGCGCCGCGGACGGCCGAACGGCTTGCCGAGCTGGTGCGACTGTGGGAGGCGGGCGCGCTGCGGCTGGAGGTCGCCGAGGCGCTGCCGCTGGAGAAGGCCGCCGAGGCCCACCGGCTGGTCGCCACCGGGCACGTCCGGGGCAAGGTGGTGCTGACCGCCTGAGCGAGCGGGGGCCATCCGGGCCGATTGTGTGTTTCGGCCGCTGACCAGGTAATGTTCTCCACGTCAGCAAGCGCCGCTAGCTCAGTTGGTTAGAGCAGCTGACTCTTAATCAGCGGGTCCGGGGTTCGAGTCCCTGGCGGCGCACAGACAGTCGAGGGGCCCCTTGCGAAAGCAAGGGGCCCCTCGGCGTTTCGGCGGTTACTCACCCACTCGCCCACCTGCCTCCGGGGCGCTCTGACCCGGTGCCGACGGTCGTCGCTCCGGCCCTCGTACCTCGCTCGTCACTTCTCCCGTTCGGCACCGGCGCGCCCCGTCGGCTCGGGGCGGGATCACTCGCCGCCTGTGGCAGGAAAGGTGGGGAACAGGTCATTGCTGCCACCCCGGCCCGCTGACAGGCTGGCCGCATGAGAGCGCACAGCGTGGTCGTCGTCCTCTACGACGGCGTGCAGAGCCTGGACGTGACCGGGCCCGTGGAGGTGTTCGCGGGAGCGGGCGCCGCCGCCGGGCGGCCGGGCGCGTACCGGGTGACCACCGCCTCGCTCGGCGGCGGACCGGTGCGCGGCCTCAGCGGGCTGCGGCTGCTGCCGGACACGGACCTGGCCGACGTCGGGCCGGTACACACCCTGCTGGTCCCCGGCGGGGAGGGCACCGAGCATCCGGACGGCGCGCTGGTGGCGCGGATCCGGGAACTGGCCGACCGGGCCGAACGGGTGGTGTCGGTGTGCACCGGGGCCTTCCTGCTCGCCGAGGCCGGGCTGCTGGCCGGGCGCCGGGCGACCACGCACTGGGCGTACTGCGAGGCGCTGGCCCGGCGGTTCCCCGACATCGAGGTGGACCCGGATCCGATCCACGTCCGGGACGGGCACATCGCCACCTCCGCCGGGGTCACCGCCGGCATCGACCTGGCGCTGGCCCTGGTCGAGGAGGACCTCGGCCGCGACACCGCGCTGCTGATCGCCCGCCGTCTAGTGGTCTTCCTGCGCAGGCCGGGCAACCAGGCCCAGTTCAGCACCCAGCTGGCCGCCCAGGTGGCGGCCCGGCAACCGCTGCGCGAGGTGCAGCGGTGGATCGCCGAGCACCCCGAGGCCGACCTGTCGGTCGAGGCGCTGGCCGGTCGTTCGGCACTGTCGCCCCGGCACTTCGCCCGGGCCTTCGCCGCCGAGGTGGGGGTGACGCCGGGCCGGTACGTGGACGGCGTCCGGCTGGAGGCCGCCCGGCGGCTGCTGGAGGACACCGACGACGGCATCGAGGAGATCTCCCGCTCCTGCGGCTACGGCACCCCGGAGGCGATGCGGCGCGCCTTCGTCCGGACCCTGGCCGCCCCGCCCGCGGAATACCGACGCCGCTTCCGTTCCAGTTCCGATGTCCGAACCAGTCCCGATGGAGGACACTGATGCGCATCGCCGTCCTGCTCTACGACGACTTCACCGCCCTGGACGCCGTCGGCCCGTACGAGGTGCTGTCCCGCATCCCCGGCGCCGAGGTGGTGTTCACCGCCGCCCGGCGCGGGCCGGTCCGCACCGACATGACGAGCCTGGCGCTCACCGCCGACGCCGCCCTGGACGAGGTGGACTCGGCCGACCTGCTGCTGGTGCCCGGCGGGCCGGGGACGGAGGCCCAGCTGGCCGACCAGGCCGTGGTCGAGTGGGTGCGCGCGGTGGACGCGACGACCACCTGGACCACCTCGGTCTGCTCCGGCTCGCTGTTGCTGGGCGCCGCCGGGCTGCTCCAGGGCCGCCGGGCCACCTCGCACTGGGTCTGTCTGGACCAGCTGCCGCAGTTCGGTGCGGAGCCGACCGGCACCGAGCGGGTCGTCATCGACGGCAAGTACGCGACCGCGGCGGGCGTCTCGGCCGGCATCGACCTCGCACTGACGCTGACCGGGCGGATCGCCGGCGACGCGACCGCGCAGGCGATCCAACTGCTCATCGAGTACGACCCGCAGCCCCCGTACTCGGCGGGCCACATCACGACCGCCCCGGCCGGGATCGCCGAGGAGCTGCGGGCGAACCGGCTGCTGCTCCGCTGACCGCTGGCCGCGCTTCGCCGCGAAGGCGTGGCGGGGGCGGCGAGGACCAGGCCGAGGAAGGTGCCCACCGGCACGCCCAGCGACAGCGCCGCCGGGGACACCCGCGGGCAGGTTCTCGGTGAGCGCGGTGCCGAAGACGGCGGTGGCCGGGCCGAGCAGGCCGGGGAGCGGAAAGGGCTTACGGGATACCGGGGTTGTGAGCCGTGTGGTCGCCATGGGGGCCGTGCTTGGACCTCACACCGGTGTCAGGTTCAAGCACGGTCCCCGTCGGCGTCCGGGCCCGGAAGCCCCCGGTTGGGCCGGCTCGGGAAGACCACCCCGGTTGCCGGGGATGACACTCCGTCGAAGGATGGAGGAGTGACCCCGTCCGGCTACCTCCGCTACCCCCATCTGCACGGCGGCCTGCTCACCTTCACCGCCGAGGACGACGTCTGGATCGCCCCGCTGGACGCCGACGGCGGCGGCACCGGACGGGCCTGGCGGGTCGGCTGCGACCGCACCCGGGTCAGCCACCCCCGCTTCTCCCCCGACGGCACCACCCTCGCCTGGACCAGCTGGCTCAGCCTCACCCCCGAGGTGTGGACCGCCCCGGTCGAGGGCGGCGAGACCCGCCGGCTCAGCTTCTGGGGCAGCCAGGACACCCGGGTCCGCGGCTGGCTGCCGGACGGCGAGGTACTGGCCGTCACCTCCTTCCACGAGCCCTTCGGCCACTACACCTGGGCACACGCCCTGCCGCCGGACGGCTCCCCCGGCCGCCGGATGCCCTGGGGCCCCGTGGGCGACGCCCAGATGAGCCGCGAGCGGACCGTGCTGCTCACCGGCGCCGCTCCGCACGAACCCGCCGCCTGGAAGCGCTACCGCGGCGGCGCCATCGGGCGGCTCTGGGTGGACGGCGGGCTGATCCTGCCCGACCACACCGGCCACCTCGCCTCACCCATGCCGGTCGGCGGCCGGATCGCCTTCCTCTCCGACCACGAGGGCATCGGCAACCTCTACTCCTGCCTCCCCGACGGCGGCGACCTGCGCCGGCACACCGACCACGCCTCCTACTACGCCCGCGAGGCCGCCACCGACGGCACCCGGATCGTCTACCAGCACGCCGGCGACCTCTGGCTGCTGGACGACCTGGACGCCCCCGCCCCGCGCCGGCTGCACGTCCCGCTCGGCGGCGCCCGGGCCGGCCGCCGCCCGTACCAGGTCAACGCCGCCGCCCAGGTCAAGGACCTCGCCTGCGACCAGACCGGGCGGGCCGGGGTGATCACCGTGCGCGGCAGCCAGTACTGGCTCACCCACAAGGACGGCCCGGCCCGCGCGCTCGCCGACAGCCCCGGGGTGCGGACCCGACTGCCGGTGGTGCTCGGCCACACCGGCGAGGCGGCCTGGGTCACCGACGCGGAGGGCGCCGACGCCATCGAGGTGACGCCGCTGCCCGGCCACGACGACTTCCCCGGTCACGAGGGAGCGAAGAAGCACCGCCACCGGGTGCTCGCCGCCGGAAGGCTCGGCCGGGTCCTGGAGCTCACCGCCTCCCCCGACGGCACCCACCTCGCCGCCGCCGCCTCGGACGGGCGGCTGCTGCTGGTCTCCGCCACCGACGGTGAGGTGCGCGAGCTGACCGCCTCCGACTACGGGCCGGTCTCCAGCGCCCGGTTCTCCCCCGACTCGCACTGGATCACCTGGTCCCAGCCGGCCGCCGGGCGCTCGCTGCGCCGGATCCGGCTCACCCGCACCGACGCGCCCGCACCGGTCGTCGACGTCACCGACGGGCGGTTCGAGGACGAGCAGCCGGTCTTCACCCGGGACGGCCGCTACCTGGCCTTCCTCTCCTGGCGCGGCTTCGACCCGGTGCACGACGTGCACACCGGCGACCTCTCCTTCCCCGTCGGCTGCCGCCCGTACCTCGTCCCGCTCAGCGCCGATACCCCCTCGCCGTTCGCCGCGCCCGCCGAGGACGGCGCCCCGCGCGGGAACGGCGGCGGCGACGGCACCGTCCGGGTCGACCCCGAGGGCATCGGCGAGCGGCTACTGCAGTTCCCGGTGATCGCCTCCAAATACTCGGCCACCGACGCGGTGCGCGGCGGCCTGGTCTGGCTGCGCTGGCCGATCTCCGGCACCCTCGGGCAGACCTTCGCCAGCCCCGAGGACACCTCCGGCCGCCCCTCGCTGGAGCACTACGACCTGGCCCGGGGCAGCCGCACCACCCTGGTCGACAAACTGGACGGCTACGCGGTCTCCGGCGACGGCGGCTCGATCGCGGTCTACTCGGCCGGGACACTGCGGGTGTTCCCGGTCGGCGTCCCCTCCGCCGGGACCACCGTCGACCTGCGCCGGATCACCCACACCGTGCACCCGGCCGCCGAGTGGCGCCAGGCGTACCACGAGGCGGCCCGGATCGTCCGGGACCAGTTCTGGGACGAGCAGATGTCCGGCCTGGACTGGCCGGCAATGGTCGCCCAGTACGAGCCGCTGCTGGAACGGGTCTGCTCACCCGACGACTTCGCCGACCTGCTGCGCGAACTCCTCGGCGAACTCGGCACCTCGCACGCCTACGTCACCCCCTCCCGGCGCGCCGAAGGCCCCTCGCTCGCCCAGCAGCCGCTCGGCCTGCTCGGCGCCAGCGCCCACCGCTCCCCCGACGGCCGCTGGCTGGTCGACCGGGTGCTGCCCGGCGAGTCCTCCGACCCGCGCGCCCGCGCCCCGCTGGCCGCCAAGGGCGTCCGGAAGGGCGACGAGCTGCTGGAGGTCGGCGGCCGCCCGGTGGACCCGCTTCGCGGCCCGTCCCCGCAGCTGGTCGGCACCGGCGGCACCACCGTGGAACTCACCCTGCGCAGCGGCCCGGACGGCCCGGTGCGGCGGATCGCGGTCACCCCGCTGACCGACGAACGGGCCATCCGCTACCAGGACTGGGTGGTCAAACGCCGCGCCCTGGTGCGGGAGTACAGCGACGGGCGGTGCGGCTACCTGCACATCCCGGACCTCGGCGGCTCCGGCTGGGCGCAGTTCAACCGGGACCGGCGGCGGGAACTGGACAAACCCGCACTGGTGCTGGACGTGCGCGGCAACGCCGGCGGCAACGTCTCCGAACTGGTGCTGGAGAAGCTCACCCGGCAGGTCCTCGCCTGGGACTTCACCCGGGACCGCCAGCCGGTCCGCTGGCCGCGCCACGCCCTGCGCGGTCCGCTGGTGGCGCTCGCCGACGAGGCGACCTGCTCGGACGGGGACGTGATCATCGCGGCGATCAAGCTGCTCGGACTCGGCCCGGTGATCGGCAACCGCACCTGGGGCGGGGTGGTCGGGATGACCGGACGGCACACCCTGGGCGACGGCACCCAGATCTCGGTGCCGAAGAACGCCTCCTGGTTCAGCGGCGGGCTCGGCTGGTCGGTGGAGAACCGGGGCGTCGAGCCGGACGTGCACGTGCTGCGCACCCCGCAGGACTGGGCGCGCGGGCGCCACCCGGAGCTGATGACCGCCGTCCAGCTGGCCCTGGACCTGCTGGAGGACGCCCCGGCCGCGGCGCCCCCGCCGGAGTCCACGCCCCGGCCGGACCTGCGGCGGCCGCCACTGCCGCCACGGACGCGTTGAAGGTGTCGGGCGTCAGTCCCAGGGGTCGCCCTCGGCCGTCATGTTCTCGGCGGCGCGCCGGTCGGCCTCTTCCTGGGCGAGCCGCTCCCGCGTCTCGCGGGACCGCTCGACGTCGTTGCTGAACGCGTCGGCGGCCTCGTCGTGGGCCAGGGCGGCACGCTGGGTGGCGTCCTCGCTGGTGGACTCGTGCTGCGGCGGCCGGTGGAACAACCTGTCGAAGATGCCCATGGCTCCTCCTCCTCGGGGCGGAATGACGGAATACCGGGCTGCCCCCACTCTCACACCGGGTCCGGGCGGACGCACCTTGAGCCTTTGGTCCCGGCGGAACACGTCGAAGGGCCGTAGCCGGGGGCGTGGAGCAGGCGGAGGGTGGCGGTGTGAGGAACTCGACCGAGGAACTGCACGACGGACCGCGCCGACGGGTCGGTCCGCTGGCCGCGCTGGACGGGCGGCTGCCCGGCGCCCACGACCTGCTGCTGATGCAGTGCCCGAGTTCGCTGCGGCCGCTGGCCGGCGGCGAACTGCCGGAGTGGGCGCGGGCGGTGCTGCGGACGCACCCGTGGGTGACCGTCGGCCGGGCGCCCTCGGTGGTCGGCGGCCCGGTGGACGTACCGCGACCGCAGCGCTGCACCCGGGACCCGGAGGCGGCGCCCGAGCACTGGATCCCGGTGACCGTACGCGGCCCGCGCCCCGGGCAGCGGCTGGACGCGCTGGCGCCCTGGGCCGCGGTGGCCCGGACACTGCGGCCCGAGCAGCTGGCCGAGCGGCGCGAGCGGCTGGCCCCCGAGCGGGTCGCCGGGATCGCGGCGCTGGCCCTGCTGCCGGAGGTCGGCCGGCTGGTGGCGGACCACCGGCTGTCCTGGGGGCCGATCGGCGCGGTCGCCTACGAGCTGGGCACCGGGGTGCCGGTGGCCGGACCGCTGAGCCCGCTGCGACTGGTGCTGCGCGCCCCGCACCCGGTGAGCCGGCGGGACGCGCTGCAGCTGCGGCGGGCGCTGAGCAAGCTGCCGGTGCCGGTGCAGGCCGAGCTGGAGACCCGCTACGGCGCGGTGCAGCTGGCCGAGTACGCGGCCGCGCCGCACACCCTCACGCTGCTGACGCCGTACGGGCCCCGGGAGGTCCGCGATCCGTGGTTCCCCCGGGGCCCGTTCGTCTGAGCCGTCGGCTCAGCCGCTGACGCTGGGCGCGCCCGTCTCCAGGTGGCCGGTGAACCGCTGCGACCAGCTGCCGTCGGAGTCCACCGTGACGGTGAAGTCGTACCAGCCGTTGTTGTAGGCCACGGCGTTGAAGAAGTCACTGACGCTGCCGCCGGCCGGCACCTGATACGTCCAGGGGCCGTCCGTCCGGTAGTTGTCGGAGGTGATGGTGAAGGTCACCGGCGTGCTGCCGGAGTTGGCCAGCTTGAAGTAGATCGCCGGCTTGCCGGTGCCCGGCTCGACCGCGTACGAGGCGGTGACGGCCGCGTTCTTGCCCGGCTGGGTGAGGTCACCGGTGAAGCGGCGCAGGAAGCGGTTCGGGCCGACCACGGTCAGGTCGTACTTGCCGTTGCCGAAGCCGTTGGTGCCGCAGTTGAAGAAGTCGGTGACCGGGCTGCCGGAATCGACGGTGTACTGCCAGGGACCTCCGCTGCGGTAGGCGTTGGCGTAGGCGGCGAAGTGCGCGGCCCGGGCGGCTCCGTCGTTGGACATCTTCAGCCAGACGTGCATGACGCCGCTGGCGTTGGTGTCCCAGTGGTCCAGGTTGGCGTTGGGCTGGTACGGCAGGGCACGGGCCGGACGGGTTCCGGGCTCCTGCGCGGGCAGCGCGTTGTTGCCGGGCGAGGGGTTGGGCAGCGGGCCGCAGGTGGACAGACCGATGGTCTGCGAGGTGTCGGGCAGCGAGGGCATGCCGTACACCGGGTCGGCGAAGTCGAAGATCGAGGTGAGGTCGCCGCAGACCTGCCGGCGCCAGGCGCTGATGTTGGGGCTGGTGGCGGGCTTGCCGATGGCGGCGGTCCACACCTCCAGGAAGCGCAGCACCGAGGTGTGGTCGAAGGTCTCGGAGTTGACCCAGCCGCCGCGGCTCCACGGGGAGACGGCGATCAGCGGGACGCGGAAGCCGAGGCCGACGTTGGTGGAGTTGTAGAACTCGTCCGCGGTGCCGGAGGGCGCCGCCGGCGGCGGGACGTGGTCGAAGAAGCCGTCGTTCTCGTCGTAGTTGATCAGCAGAACGGTGGAGTTGAACACGTTGGGGTCCGCGTTCAGGGCGTTCATCACCATGTGGACGAAGTGCGCGCCGTCCTCCGGAGTGGCGTAGGGGTGCTCGGAGGACTGCTGGTCGGCGACGATCCAGGAGACCTGCGGCAGGGTGCCGTTCAGCACGTCGGCCTTGATCGCGGCGGCGATGTCGTCCGGGGTCCTGCCGGTGACGGCGGGGACGGAGCCCATGCCCTTGACGGCGAGCGGGCTGCCGGCCGGGGCGCCGGTGAACTGGCTGAAGTAGGCGAGGGCGTTGTCGCCGAAGTTGTCGTTGGCGTTCTGGTAGACCTTCCAGCTGACGCCGGCGTTCTCCAGCGCCTCGGCGTAGGTCTGCCAGCGCAGGTTGGACTCGGATCCGCCGTCGTAGGCGGGGCCTCCGGCGGTGCCGTTGGGGTCGATCCAACCCGACCAGTGGTAGGTGCGGTTGGGGCCGGTCGCGCTCAGTACCGAGCAGTGGTAGGCGTCGCAGATGGTCCAGTTGTCGGCCAGCGCGTAGTGGAACGGGATGTCGGCGCGCTGGAGGTAGCCGAGGGTGCGGACGGTGCCCTTGGCGGACACCCAGGAGTCCATCTTGCCGCCGTTCCAGGCCTTGTGCTGGTCGGACCAGGCGTGCGAGAGGTCGCCGTTGCACTGCGCCAGGGTCTCCGGGGAGCCGCTGTTGCCCGAGGGGTTGAAGGCCCACGGGTACTGGCGGGCGAACAGGCCGTTCGGCTGGTTGAAGACGCTGTAGCCGCCGGAGATCTGGATGGTGGCCTTGTCGGCGAAGCCGCGGACGCCCTTGAGAGTGCCGAAGTAGTGGTCGAAGCTCCGGTTCTCCTGCATCAGGATCACGACGTGCTGGACGTCGGTGATGGTCCCGGTGGTGCTCAGCGTCGCGGCCGCCGCCGGAGCGCTGCCGGCGACGGCGGATCCACCGACCACCGCCGCTCCCGCCGCGGCGCCCGCGGAGAGTGCCATGAACTTCCTGCGATTCAGCTCAGCCATCTGACCGGCCCGTCCATTCCCGAGGTGTGTATACAGGTCGTGCCTCAGCCCCCGAACGGCGAGCATCTTTGCGCAGGTGGGAGCCGCGGGAAAGGGCCCCCGGTCAAGCTTTGGCGGACTGTTCACCGGCCCATCGCCGAGCGACGGGCCGGTGAACGAGTTGTTCAGACATCCTTCACCTCGATCCCCAGCGCGTGAGCGAACTGCGGTGCCAGTTCCAGCAGTTGGGTGGAGCTGATGACAGCTCCGCGCAGCCCCTGGTGGCCGTCCGCCAGCCCGAGCCGGACGGCGCCGCGCAGGTCGGTCCCGCTCAGCACGGCCCCGCGCAGCCGGACCTCCTCCAGCGTCGAGCCGGGGAAGGACACCCCGGTCAGCTTCGCCTCCCCGAAGTCCACGTCGCGCAGCAGGCAGTCCTCGAACACGACGTCCCGCAGCACGGCCGACCGCAGGTTGACCGCCTCCAGCTTGCAGCCGCGGAACACCACCCGCCTCAGCGCCGAGCCGTACCCGGCCACCCCGGCCAGCACGCCGCCGACGAAGGCGCTGTCCTGCCACTCGGTGTCGCTCAGGTCGCAGGCCACCCAGCGGCCGGCCTGCACCCAGACCTCGTTGAACCGGGCCTGGCGCAGCTTGACCCCGCTGAGCGCGACCCCGGTGAAGGCGCACTCCAGGAAGGCCGCCCCGGCGGCCGACTCGTCGGTGTGCTCGCCGCCGTCGAAGTGCGCGGTGTCGTAGCGGTCGTCGCTGCGCAGCGGCCCGGTGTGCGGGCGCAGCAGCTCGGCGTACGGGAGGTCGGCGAGCCGGTCGGGGGCGGAACGGGGCATGGCGGCACCTTTCGGGACGGATCTCGCCCGCATGCTCGCACGCGCCACCGACAACACCCGGGACCGGCCGCAGCGGCGTGCGGCCGGTCCGGGGGTACTCAGGGCCGTCAGCCGCGCGCCCAGAGCGAGTTGACCCGGCTGCGCTCCGTGCTGTTCGGGTACGGGTTGGTGCAGGACGGGCCGGGGCCGCCGCCCGACATCAGCTCGCTGCACGGGCCGGAGTAGTGGTCCGGCAGGCCGAGCACGTGCCCGGTCTCGTGGGCCGTCACCCGGACCGAGTTGTACTGCCGGTTCTGCTGGTAGTCGAGGAAGATGTAGCCGCGCCCGTGCCCGTCGGTGCTGGCGTACGAGCCACGGCTGTCGTTGCCCTCGTAGTAGCGGAAGTCGGCGGCCGAACCGGACCTCAGCTGGACGTTCCTGACCGAACTGTTCCAGATCTGCGCGGCGTTGGCGATCTGGGTGCGGAAGGACGGGGCCGAGCTGGCGTCGTAGGTGACCACGACGGTGGCCAGACCCGGGTCGGCGGCCTGCTTGGCCTTGGCGGAGGCCATCACGGCCTGGAAGAACGCCTGGTTGTCCGCGGCCTCGGCGGCCGAGCCTGCGTACGTCGAGGCGGTGTAGCCCTGCACGGCCGGTGCGGCCGGTGCGGCGGCGGCCGCGGTGGCGGGCAGCACGGCGAGGCCGGCCGCGAGGGCCAGGCCGAGGGTGGCGGACAGCACGGATCGCTTCATGTGGGGGCTCCGATTCCTGTGGTGCCGCGGCCGGTTGGGGTCCGGCCCTGGGGGACACCTGGTGAACGGGTGATGTCCCCAGAGCTTCGGGCAGCCCGGCGGGCGGGCGGATGATGTCAACCCGCGATAGCCCGACCCAATACCCCCGCGGCCCGGCGGATTCGAGTCGTCTTTTCCTAGTCTTGACTCACCCATATCCCTGGCATTCCGTTCCGTCGGCGGCTAGGCTCCGAGGCGGGGAAGTACCCACTGCGGCGGGCCGCCCGTTTCCGGCCGGGCGGCCCGCCGCGCCCCGATCCGCTGGGCAGTGCGGCTAGTTCGCGGGCGCTGCGCCGTTCGCCCAGAGCGAGTCGACCTGCGCGCGCTCGTTGCCGTCGGGGTACGGGTTGGTGCAGGACGGGCCGGGGCCGCCACCCGACATCAGCTCGCTGCACGGGCCGGAGTAGTGGTCCGGCAGGCCGAGCACGTGCCCGGTCTCGTG
Source organism: Kitasatospora sp. NPDC018058 (assembly GCF_044327205.1). NCBI lineage: Bacteria > Bacillati > Actinomycetota > Actinomycetes > Kitasatosporales > Streptomycetaceae > Kitasatospora > Kitasatospora sp. NPDC018058. The sequence continues at coordinate 53,959 of NZ_JBIRFA010000012.1, forward strand.
CGCGGTGACGCGCACCGAGTCGTACTGCTGGTTCTGCTGGTAGTCGAGGAAGATGTAGCCGTGCCCGTGCCCGTCGGTGCTGGCGTACGAGCCGCGGCTGTCATCGCCCTCGTAGTACGAGAAGTCGCCGGTACCACTGGATTCCTGGAGCTGGACGTTGTGCACCGAGCCGTTCCAGATCTGCGCGGCGTTGGCTATCTGGCCGGTGAAGGAGGGGGCGCCGGCGGTGTCGTAGGTGACGGTGACGGTCTGCAGCCACGGGTTGGCGGCCTGCTTGGCCTTGGCGGAGGCCATCACGGCCTGGAAGAACGCCCGGTTGTCGGCCGCCTCGGCGGCCGAACCGGCGTACGTCGAGGCGGTGTAGCCCTGCACGGCGGCCGGAGCGGCGGGCGCGGCGACGGCGGTGGCGGGCACGATCGCGAGGCCGGCGGCAACGGCCAGGCCCAGGGCGGCGGACAGCACGGATCGCTTCATGTGGGGGCTCCGAATTCGTGGGTGCGCCGGTTCGCCGGGGCCGGTGGGGGCCGGGCACGGCTCGCACGGCGCACGGTGGGGGCCGCCCCGGCGGGGACCGGGGCGGTGTGCTGCCACCGAGCTTCGACCCGCCCGGGCCGGTCGCGGATGATGTCAACCGGCGATAGCCCGGCCGCATACCGGCCGGGTTCGGTCGAGCGCTCCCCCGGCGGGCCTTTGATTCCATGTCATGTCCTTGGCGAGGCGGTGCGGCGACGTCTATGCTCCCGACGTGGAGCTCGACGTGAGACACCTGCGGGTGCTGTGCGCGATCGCCGACACCGGCAGCCTCCGCAAGGCCGCGCTCCAACTCGGCATGACCCAGCCATCCCTCACCACCCAGCTGCACCGCATCGAACGGGCCATCGGCGGAACCCTGTTCACCCGCGAACAGACCGGCAGTCGGCCCACCATGCTCGGCCACTCGGTGCTGTCCCGGGCCCGGCCGGTGATCAGCGAGATGGCCGCGCTGGTGACCGCCGCCCGCCAGGAGGCCCGGGACGCCACCGGGCCCGGCCGGCAGCGGCGGCTACGCATCGGCAGCGTCGGCAGCCGGGTGGTCGCGGCCTGGCTGCGCCGGGTGCACGAGCGGCTGCCGGACGCCGACACCACCATCCACGTCGACATCTCCGCCAGCGCGCTGCTGCGGATGGTCGCCGCCGACCAGTTGGACGTGGCCTTCGTCCACGAGAGCGAGGGCTTCCCGCTGCGGGTGCCGCCGGACGCCGAGCACCGGGTGCTGATGCCCCGGGAGCCGCAGTTCGTCGCGCTCGCCGCCGGCCACCCGGCCGCCGCCCGTCCGGTCGTCCACCTGGCCGACCTCGCCGAGGACACCTGGATGGTGGACCCGACCGCCGACCACGAGTACGCGGCGATGCGCCGGGTGTTCAGCGAGGCCGGGCTCAACCCCCGGGTGGTGCAGGTACGGGACAACGCCACCGCCGCCGAGCTGGTCGCCTCCGGCGAGGCCGTCCGCCCCTGCCAGCCGACCTCACTGCCCGGGCCCGGCACCGTGGTCCGCCCGGTGCACGGGGACCCGCTGGCCGTCCGACTGCTGTTCACCTGGCGCCCGCGCGCGCTCAGCCCGCCCGCCCTGGCCGCGCTGTACGGCGAACTGCGCGCCGCCTACCTGGATCTGGCCAAGGTCAACCCGGCCTACCTGGCCTGGTTGGCGCGACACGAACCGGTGCTGCTGGGGCGGATCCAGGGCGCCCCCTGAGCGGGTTCAGGCCCGGCTCACCCGGCTGTGGATCGGCACGCCCACCGTGACCATCAGCGCGCAGACCAGCCCCGCCGCCAGCACCCCGGAGCCGCCGAACGCCGTGCAGGCCAGTACCAGCACGGCCCCGGCCGGTGCCAGCGCCTGCGCGACCGGGCCGCGCTTGGTGTGCCGGAAGTGCAGGCCTGGCAGCGGCCCGGGCCCGGTGCACGCACCGGCGCGGCGCGCACGCGGGGCCGCCGCGCCGCTCCGGCAACCCCGCTCGACCCCGGCCACGATGCCCCGTATACCCCTTTCCTCCTTGCTGTCAGCCGTAGTTGACGACCCGGTGCGCGAACCGGGTGACAGCGCGGCGGGTTTCCGGGCGCGCCCCGCGCGCTGCGCCTCGACCCGCCGCGACGCCCCGCTAGATTCGTCCCCGATTGGAAGCGATCGCGGGCCCTGCGGGGCCCCACGACACGGGCGGCCTGCGGGCAACGCGGAAGGTCAAGGCGGGTGGCAGGACAGCGGGGGCGGCACGGCCGACCCACCCGTGTCCGCACCACCGGCCTCGTGATCACCGCGCTGCTCGCCAGCGCCCGCCGCGCGGTCGCGCTCGCCGCGTCGGCGGCCCCGGCTACTTCTCCCAGCCGACCTTGCTGTAGTCCTCACTGCCGAGGCCGAAGGCGCCGTAGTTGGCGAGCCCCTTGCGCACCGCCGCCACGACCGGCCGCTGGTAGAGCTCGACGGTGTGGCCGAGCTCCCAGATCTTCGCGTCCGCCTGGTTGTAGAGCTTCGCGGCCTCCACCGGGTCGACCGTTCCGGCCGCCTTCTTCAGCAGGTCGTCGATCTCCTGGCTGCCCAGACGCGACGGGTTCTGGAAGGAGTTGTCGCCCACCGGCAGGCGGAAGTTGGCCAGGCTCTTGGAGTTCGGGAAGGAGTCGGTGTTGCGCCAGCTGGCGATGTCGAACTTGCCCGGGGTCACGTACTTGGCGAAGAAGTCGTTGGCGGGCACCTTGTCCAGGTCGACCTTCACCCCGGCCGCCTGCCACATCGCCGCGGCCGCGGTGGCGAGGTCGAGCTGCGCCTGCTGGGTGCCGTCGCTGAGCACCCAGTGGAGCTCCAGCGACTGGCCGTCCTTGGTGCGCGGCCCGCTGCCCGACTCCCGCCAACCCGCCTCGTCCAGCAGCTTCTTGGCGGCGGCGAGGTCGAACTTGGCCCAGTCCCCCGAGTTGTCCTGGTAGCCCGCCTGGTTGGGCATGATGATGTGGTTGCCGAGCGGCTTGAACTCCACCGGCACCCCGTTGTTGGCGATCTTGATCAGCGCCGAGCGGTCGAGCGCCTTGCCGAGCGCCTGGCGGACCTTCTGGTCCGCCAGCGCGCCGTTGCCGCCGAAGGAGACGTGCACCTCGTCCCACGGGCTGGCGGCCCTGATCACGGTGTCCTTGGCGTTCTTGAGCTGCCCGTACGCGGTGGCGGTGCCGGCCGAGGCGAGGTCGATCTCGTTGTTGAGGTAGGCCTGGATGCTCGCCGACTTGTCCATCACCCGGAAGGTGATCTTGTCCAACTTGGCCTTGGCCCCCCACCAGGCCGGGTCCGGGACCAGGCTGAGGGTCTGGGCGGTCTTGTCCGCCACGCCGATCTTGAACGGGCCGGCGGTGATCGGGATCTTCTCCAGCCAGCCCTTGTTGAAGTCGTCCGGAGTGGCGATGCCCGCCGCCGGGATCAGCGGGCGGAACAGGTTCTGCCAGTCCGCGTACGGCTGCGCGAAGGTGATCTTGACCTCGGTCGGGTCGGCGCCCTGCTCGACCGCGGAGATCAGCTCGTAGCCGGACGGGTCGTTGATGTTGTACGCCGGGTCCTTGCCGTTGCTGGTCTGCCAGTCCGCCTTGAAGTCCAGGTAGCTGAGCGGCTTGCCGTCCGACCACTTGGCCTTGGGGTTCAGCTTGTACGTGACCACCTGCGGCGAGGTCGAGGTGACCTTGGCCTCCACCAGGTAGTCCGGGTTCGGCTGGAAGGTGCCGGAGGCGTCGGTGCCGAACAGCGCCGGCTCCACCGCACGGATCAGGTTCACCGTGTCGGTGTAGGTACCGCCGTCCACCTGGAGCGGGTTCCACTGGGTGATCCACTGGTCCAGCGCGAGGCGCACCTCACCGCCGTCCTTGACCTGGTCCAGCGGCTTGGCGTTGATGTCCTGGGAGTCCTGTCTCGGCGGCTCGCTCTTGGCCACGTTGTCGGCCGAGCCGCTCCCGCCCGAGGTGCACGCGGTGACCGCGAGCGCCACGGCGGCGGCGAGGACGGTCACCCGGCCGAAGCGGCGGGTCGCACTGGAAGCGTCCATGAGGGTCCCCCTGGTGAGGTCTGCTGACGAGGTCTGCGAAGCGGGAGTTGGGGCGCAGTAGGCATGACCGGGCTTGAGCGTGGGCACTCAATCCGGCACCGAGCCAGAGGAACGTAACAGCGGACCGGATCCGCCACCAGGGGGAGGAGCGCACACCTGATCCAAAAGTCACCGGGGGCAACGCCGTCGCAACACCCCCGCCGTCCCCGGGTGTTTCACTCTGACCTGCGGCTTCACCAACTGCCGTGCGGTACCTGCCGACTGACGCCCTGACCGGGCCCCGACCGAAGGCCACCATCCGATGCCCACCAGACGCGTCGGCCCAACCCCCACCACGGGCGGCCGTTGATGCTCCGCTACCTGGCGAAGCGGCTGAGCTACTACGCGGCGCTGCTGATCGCCGCCGTCTTCCTGGCGTACGCGATCTCCGCGAGCGCCCTGCAGCCGCGCACCTACTTCGACGCCAAAGTCCCCCGCCCATCCGCCGAATCGGTCGAGCGCCAGCTCACCGCGCTCAACCTGAACGACCACACCCCGGTGGTCGAGCGATTCGGGCACTGGGCCGGCGGCCTGCTCCACGGGGACCTCGGCCGGACCATCCACGACACCCCGGTCACCGACGACTTCAGCCGCCGGGTCTGGGTGTCGCTGCGGCTACTGCTGCTCGGCAGCCTGCTCGGCGCGGTCCTCGGCGTCGCCGCCGGGGCGTGGAGCGCCGTGCGCCAGTACCGGATCTCCGACCGGCTGCTCACCGTGCTCTCCTTCGTGCTGCTCTCCACCCCGGTCTTCCTGGTCGCGCTGTTCCTCAAGAACGGCGCGATCGCCGCCAAGGACGCGGTCGGCCACGAGGTCATCCCGTTCACCGGCTACGAGACCCCCGGGCTGGCCGGCGGCCTCGGCGCCCACCTCGCCGACTGGGCGCTGCACCTGCTGCTGCCCACCATCTCGCTCGCCCTCGGCGGCCTCGCCACCTACAGCCGCTACCAGCGCGGCACCATGCTCGACGTGCTCGGCTCCGACTACCTGCGCACCGCCGAGGCCAAGGGCCTCACCCGCCGCCGAGCCCTGCTCAAGCACGGGCTGCGCACCGCCGTGATCCCGATGTCGACGATGTTCGCCTACAGCTTCCTGGGCATCTTCACCGGCGCGATCTTCACCGAGACGATCTTCGGCTGGCACGGCATGGGCGAGTGGCTGATCCAGTCGATCAACGAACAGGACGTCAACTCGGTGGTGGCGATCAACCTGTTCACCGCCGTCGTCGTGCTCGCCTCCGGCTTCCTGGCCGACACCCTGCACGCCGCCCTCGACCCGCGCGTGCGGTCATGACCGGAGGTGACGTGGAATGACCGTCGTCGCTGCTGATTCCGCCGACTCCGCGGAGTCCCCCGAGCCCGCCGACTCCGGCCCCTCCGCTCCGCCCGCCGGGCGGCCCCGGGCCACCGGACGCGGCCGGCTCGTCCTCGCCCGGGTGCTCGCCGCCCGCAGCGCCGTGGTCGGAGCCGTCCTGATCCTGCTGCTGTTCGCGCTCGCCTTCGGCGGGCCGTACCTGACGCCCTGGGACTACACCGCCCCGGACTTCACCGCGCTGCACCGACCCCCGTCCGGCGAACACTGGTTCGGCACCAACGGGGTCGGCCAGGACGTGTTCGCGCAGACCGTCCGCGGACTGCAGAAGTCGCTGATCATCGGCCTGCTGGTGGCGCTCTTCTCCACCGTGCTGGCCTCGCTGGTCGGCGCCTGCGCGGGCTACTTCGGCGGCTGGACCGACCGGGCGCTGATGTTCCTGGTGGACCTGCTGCTGGTCTTCCCCAGCTTCCTGATCATCACCATCGTCTCGCCCCGGCTGCGCAGCAGCGGCTGGATCGCCTTCGTGCTGCTGCTCGCCCTGTTCAACTGGATGATCACCGCCCGGGTGGTCCGCTCGATGACCCTCTCCCTGCGCGAGCGCGAATTCGTCCGCGCCGCACGGTTCATGGGCGTCCGACCACTGCGGATCATCAGCCGGCACATCCTGCCGAACGTCGCCTCCTTCCTCATCATCGACGCCACCATCGCGGTCGGCGGCGCCGTGATGAGCGAGACCGCGCTCTCCTACTTCGGCTTCGGCGTCCGGCCGCCGGACGTTTCGCTCGGCACCCTGCTCGCCGCCGGGACCACCGAGGCACCGGTGTTCCCCTGGATGTTCTACTTCGCGGCCGGGCTGCTGGTGCTGTTCGTGCTCGCCGTCAACCTGGTCGGGGACGGGCTGCGCGACGCCCTCGACCCCACCTCCGGGGCGGCGGGCCGCCGTTCCCGCCGCTCAGGTCGTTCCGGCCGTTCAAGCCGCTCAAGCCGCTCAAGCCGTTTCGGCCGCTCCGGTCAGCCCGACCAGCCCGGTCAGCCCGGTCGTTCGCAGAGGAAGAACTCGTGACCACTGTTGTCGAGACCCCGCTGCTCGCCGTCCGGGACCTGCGGGTGGACTTCGCCGGGCCGCACGGCCCGGTGCCCGCCGTACGCGGGGTGGACCTCACCCTGCGGCGCGGCGAGACGCTCGGCATCGTCGGCGAGTCCGGCTCCGGGAAGTCCGTCACCGCGCTGTCCGTGCTGGGACTGCTGCCGGGTACGGCGCGGGTCAGCGGCTCGGTGCGCCTCGACGGCCGGGAGCTGGTCGGACTGCCCGGGAAGGAGCTCGCCGCGATCCGCGGCCGACGGGTCGCCATGGTGTTCCAGGACCCGCTGTCCGCCTTCACCCCGGTCTACCGGATCGGCGACCAGATCGCCGAGGCGGTCCGCGTCCACCAGAAGGTCGACAAGGCCACTGCCCGCCGCCGGGCCGCCGAACTCCTCGACCTGGTCGGCATTCCGGCGCCCGACCGGGCCCTGGACAGCTTCCCGCACGAGTTCTCCGGCGGCATGCGCCAGCGCGCGATGATCGCCATGGCGGTCGCCAACCAGCCCGACATCCTGCTCGCCGACGAGCCCACCACCGCGCTGGACGTCACCATCCAGGCCCAGGTACTGGACGTGCTGCGCACCGCGCAGCGGGAGACCGGCGCGGCGCTGGTCCTGGTCAGCCACGACCTCGGGGTGATCGCCGGGACGGCCGACCGGATCGCGGTGATGTACGCGGGCCGGGTGGTCGAAACCGCCGGGGTGGACGCGCTGTTCGCCGCGCCTCGACACCCGTACACGCTCGGCCTGATCGGCGCGCTGCCCAGGCTGGACGGGCGCGGCGGCGCGCTGGTGCCGATCCCGGGTACCCCGGCGCCGATGGCCGAACTGCCGCCCGGCTGCCCGTTCGCCGCGCGCTGCCCGCTGGCCGAGGAGCGCTGCTCGACGGCGGAGCCTCCGCTGGAAGGGAATCCGGACGGGGGTCTGGACAGGGGCCTGGACGGGGACGACGGGCATGCGGCCGCCTGTGTGCGGTCGGCGGAGCTGGCCGAGCGGCGCCCCGCGCCCGACGAGGTCTACCCGGTGCCCGAGCTGCCGGCCACGGCCGTGGCCGGGGACCGGTCCTCGCGGACGCCGGTGCTGTCGGTGAGCGGTCTCGGCAAGACGTTTCCGCTCCTCAAGGGCACGGTGTTCAAGCGCAAGGTCGGCGAGGTCTACGCGGTGGACGGCGTCGACCTGGACCTGCGGGAGGGCGAGACCCTCGGCCTGGTCGGGGAGTCCGGCTCCGGCAAGTCCACCACCCTGTTCGAACTGCTGAAGCTCGGCGCCCCCGAGACCGGCCGGATCGAACTGCTCGGCCGCGACACCTCCCGGCTCACCCGGTCCGAGGCCCACCGGCTCCGGGCCGAGCTGCAGATCGTCTTCCAGGACCCGATGGCCAGCCTCGACCCCCGGATGCCGATCGGCGACATCGTCGCCGAGCCGCTGCGCGCCCAGCACACCCCGCGTGAGGAGATCGCCCGCCGGGTGCCCGAACTGCTGCGCCAGGTCGGCCTCGACCCGGACCACGCGGTCCGCTACCCGCACGAGTTCTCCGGCGGGCAGCGCCAGCGCGTCTCGATCGCCCGGGCGCTCGCCGTCCGACCGAAGCTACTGGTGCTGGACGAACCGGTCTCCGCCCTGGACGTCTCCATCCAGGCCGGGGTGCTCAACCTGCTGCAGTCGCTCAAGGCCGAGCTGGGGCTCTCCTACCTGTTCGTCTCGCACGACCTCTCGGTGATCCGGCACCTCGCCGACCGGGTCAGCGTGATGTACCTCGGACGGACGGTCGAGCAGGGCGAGGTCTCCGCCGTCTTCGACCGGCCCCGCCACCCGTACACCCGGGCGCTGCTCTCGGCCGTCCCGTTGCCCGACCCCGCCGCCGAGCGCGCCCGCGACCGCATCCTGCTCGCCGGGGACCCGCCCTCCCCCACCGAGCGCCGCACCGGTTGCCCCTTCCGCACCCGCTGCCCGCTCCACACCCGGCTCCCGGAGACGGCCCGGGCCCGGTGCGAGCGGGAACGGCCGACGCTGGACGGCGACCGGGCGGGCGCGGACCACCGGGCGGCCTGCCACTTCCCGGAGGACCCCCAGCGCTGATCACGGTGAGTGTTCGGCTCAATACGATTCGTCGGATCGGGTCGGCGGCGTGTACTGTCTTCCACGTCAGCAAGCGCCGCTAGCTCAGTTGGTTAGAGCAGCTGACTCTTAATCAGCGGGTCCGGGGTTCGAGTCCCTGGCGGCGCACATGGCAAGGTCTCAGGCCGTCCACTCCGGTGGGCGGCCTGAGGCGTTTCCGGGACGGGTGGACCTTCCCGCCCCGGCTTCCTCCGACACCCACCTGCCGGCCGAGGAACCGCTGCCGCTCTGCGCCGATGCGGAGGGCGGCGATGAGCGGTCGAAGGCTACCTCCCGGGCCCGCTCCGGGGCCTCAGCTCGTTTCGAGGACGGCGGAGGCCACCGCGTCCGGGCGGTCGAACATCACCAGGTGCCCGGCCGGGGCGGTGGTGCGGTAGTCGGCCCCGAGCAGGGCCGCGAGCTCCCGCTGCTCGGCCAGCCGGTTCTCGGTGCGACGGTTGCGACAGCCGTCGTCGGCGGCCATCACGGTGATCGGCAGGTCCTCGGGCAGCGGCCGGGAACGCCGCAGTTCGTCCAGCTCGGCGGCCATGTCGAGGTAGCGCCCACCCTCCCGGAGCAGCGCGCGCAGGGCTCGGCCGGTGCGGTAGCAGTGCCGGGCCAGCGGCGCCGGGGCGAGGTCCTCGCGGCGGACGGTGGACAGCCGGGCGGCCACCCGGCGGGCGGCCGGGCCGAACAGGTACGGCACCGCGACAGCCCGTGCGGCGCCCGCCACCGCCCGGGCCGCCAGGTCGCGCGCGACGGGGGCCGGGTACGGCCGGGCCGCCTGCTCGACGCTGCCGTCGACCAGCACCAGCCCGACGGCCCGCTCGGGGTGCAGCCGGGCGAAGGCCTCCACGTGGAAGCCCGCGAGCGAGTGGCCGACCAGAGTGCAGGGGCCGACCAGCCCGAGGCCGTCCAGTACCGCCAGGATCCGCCCCGCCTCGCCGGCCGCCGTCGGGGCGGGCCGCCCGGTGGCGGGCTCGGCGGCGCTCAGTCCGTATCCGGGCCGGTCGAAGCGGACCACGGTGCGGTAGGGGGTGAGGAACGGGACGACGAGGTCCCAGTCGAACCAGCTGCTGCCGAGGCCGCCGGTGAGCAGGCAGACCGGACCGCTGCCCTCGGTGCAGACGTGCAGCGGGACGCCGCCGACGCGCAGGAAGCGGTGTCCCGGCTGAAGGTGTCCTGGCTGGGGGCTGGGCACCGTTCCACCTTAACCGGCAGCGAACTCCGCCCCAACCAGGCGGAAACGGACACCGTGGCGGCCCGGCGGGGAGGGGTGGAACCGGGATGGTTCGAAGCGCCCCTCGGAACCGTGTATTGTTTTCCAGGTCAGCAGGCGCCGCTAGCTCAGTTGGTTAGAGCAGCTGACTCTTAATCAGCGGGTCCGGGGTTCGAGTCCCTGGCGGCGCACAGACATCGGGGAGCCTCTCGCAATAGCGAGGGGCTCCTCGATTTTTTGGCCCCCGACGTCCGTTTTGCGTGTGATGTCGGTCTCGATTGCCGTTCCGGCGGAGCCATTCGGCCCGCGCGGCTCGTCCTGGGCAGTAAACCGGAATCGGGACAAAGGTCCCCAACCACCGATGTCCCCGTCTGTGCAGGCTGGCCCGGTCCGCCCGCAGGAAGGCCGCGCTTTGTCTGAGAACACCCTGGGCGGCCGACGCACGCCGTCGATCAACCTCCGGCCGGTCAAGCGGTTCAAGCGCTCCGCCGGTACGCCCGGCGGCACGGCAGGCGGCAGGAAGCCACGTCGACCCAAGCGCACCGGCTGGCGTCGACTGATACCCACCTGGCGGATGACCCTGCTCGGTCTCGCCTCGGCCCTGCTGCTCGGCGTCGGCCTGTTCGCGCTGGGGGTCGCGCTGGTGAAGGTCCCCGACGCGCACGCCGCCGCGATCGCGCAGAGCAACACCTGGCTCTACTCGGACGGCTCGGTGATCACCCGCACCGGCCAGACCAACCGGCAGAACGTCGGCCTGGACAAGGTCTCCCCCGCCGCCCAGCACGCAGCGCTGGCCGCCGAGGACCGCAACTTCTACAACGAGGGCGCGGTCAACGTGCAGGGCCTGGTCCGGGCCGCCCTCAACACCGCCACCGGCGAGGGCACCCAGGGCGGCTCCACCATCACCCAGCAGTACGTGAAGAACACGTACCTGAGCCAGAAGCAGTCGATCACCCGCAAGGTGAAGGAACTCTTCATAGCGATCAAGGTGGACGCCACCGAGAGCAAGGAGGACGTCCTCTCCGGCTACCTGAACACCTCCTACTACGGCCGCGGCGCGTACGGCATCCAGGCCGCCGCCCAGGCGTACTTCGGCGTCGACGCCTCCGCGCTCAACCCGGCCCAGGGCGCCTACCTGGCCACCCTGCTGAACGCCCCGAGCGCCTACGACGTGGCCACCGCGACCGCGGCGGGCAAGCAGAACGCCGTCAACCGCTGGAACTACGTCATGGACGGCATGGTCAAGGAGGGCTGGCTCTCCGCCGACGAGCGGGCCAAGACCACCTTCCCCGACGTCAAGGACCCGCAGCCCAACCCGGGTCTGTCCGGCCAGTCCGGCTACCTGGTGGACGCGGCCACCCAGGACCTCACCTCGAACGGGGTCATCAGCGAGACCGAGCTGGCCAAGGGCGGCTACACCATCAAGCTGAGCATCGACCCGAACCGCCAGCAGGCGATGCAGGACGCGGTCCAGGCGCAGCTGCGCGACACCCTGAACCCGGACAAGCGGAAGAAGGACGCGGCCGCCCAGGCGGGCGCCGTCTCGGTGGACCCGAAGACCGGCGCGGTCGTCGCCCTGTACGGCGGCGTCGACTACGTGAAGCACTACGTGGACAACGCGACCCGGCGCGACTACCAGGCCGGCTCGACCTTCAAGCCGATCGCCCTGGCCGCCGCCTTCGAGAACAACGCCAAGACCCAGGACGGCCGGACCGTCACCCCGCGCACGATCTACGACGGCACCAGCGGCCGCAAGGTCCGCGGTGGCAAGGGCACCCCGTACGCGCCGCCGAACGAGGGCGACAAGAGCTACGGCCAGATCAGCCTGCAGCAGGCCACCGACTGGTCGGTCAACTCGGCCTTCGCCCAGCTCGCGCAGGACACCGGGCTGCAGAAGGTCAAGGACACCGGCGTCGCGCTGGGCCTGCCCGGCAACACCCCGGGCCTGGACCCGGTGCCGTCCATCCCGCTGGGCGCGGCCACCCCGAGCGTGCTCGACATGGCCGGCGTGTACGCCACGCTGGACAACGGCGGCAAGCAGATCACCCCGTGGCTGGTGCAGTCGGTGGACCGCGGCGGCGAGGGCGTGCCCCTGCCCGCGCACAAGACCACCCAGGCGATCAGCTCGGACACCGCCGACCAGGTCACCTCGATGCTCCAGGGCGTGGTGAGCGACCCGGGCGGCACCGGCTGGCGCGCGAAGGCGCTGGGCCGGCCGACGGCGGGCAAGACCGGCACCACCGACGACCAGAAGTCCGTCTGGTTCGTCGGCTACACCCCCGAGCTGGTCACCTCGGTGGCGCTGTTCGGCCAGGACCCGGGCACCGGCGCCCAGGTCAGCCTGAGCGGTGTCGGCGGTATCGACGGTGCGGCGGGCGGCCAGTACCCGGCGCAGATCTGGACCAGCTACATGAAGGCGGCGCTCAAGGGCCAGCCGGTGAGCGATTTCGCGACCCCGGCGGACGGCGACGGCTCCGCGGGCGCGGCCGATCTGCCCACCGCGCCGAGCACGCCGACCACCGCCCCGTCGACCGGCGCCGCCACGCCGAGCGCCGGTACCGGCACCCCGCCGAGCGGCAACTCCGGCGGGAACTCGTCGGGCGGCAACGGCTCCGGTTCGGGCACGGGCCCGGGCTCGGGCTCGGGCTCGGGTGCCGGCGGGGCGGCCACCGAGCCGACCGCTCCCCCGACCACCCAGCCGACGACGCAGCCCACCACCCGGCCGACCGTTCGGCCGACCACCGGGCCGACGCCGACCACCGGGCCGACCACGGCGCCGACCACCCAGCCGACCACCCAGCCGACCGGCGGAACGGACGCGCTCTCCGGGGCCAGGGCCGGCGCCGGGGGCTGACGGCGCTGGTCTCGCTGTGAGCGCGCGCTTGCTCACGGCGAGGACCAGGACCGAATAACGAAATGACGCCTTACCGAAGCATCGGTATGACTGTCACAATGCGTCGGTGCACAGCTCAACGGCCTCGCCCACCCACCCTTCGGGCAGAACCCTCGGCCTCAGCCTCGCGCTGGTCTCCGCATTCGCCTTCGGCGGCTCCGGCACCGCGGCCAAGCCGCTGATCGAGGCCGGGCTCTCACCGCTGCACGTGGTGTGGCTCCGGGTCACCGGCGCCGCCGTGGCCCTCCTGCCGGTCGCCTACCGGCACCGGGACGCCGTCCTGCGCCGCCCCGGCCTGCTGCTCGGCTTCGGCCTGCTCGCCGTGGCCGGCGTCCAGGCCTGCTACTTCGCGGCGATCTCCCGTATCCCGGTCGGCGTCGCACTGCTCATCGAGTACCTCGGGCCGCCGCTGCTGATCGGCTACGTCAAGTTCGTGCAGCGCAAGCCGATCACCCGGGGCGCGGCCGTCGGCGCCGGCATCGCGGTGGCCGGGCTGGCCTGCGTGGTCGAGGTCTGGAACGGCCTGGGCTTCGACGCCCTGGGCGTGCTGTTCGCCCTCGGCGCGGCCTGCTGCCAGGTCGGCTACTTCGTGCTCGCCGACGCCGGCCGCCGGGGCGAGCACCCGGTCGCCCCGCTGGCCGTCAGTGCGTACGGACTGCTCATCGGCGCCGTTCTGCTCACCGCCCTCACCCGGCCCTGGCAGACCGACTGGAGCCCCCTCGGCGGGTCCGTGGTGATGAACGGGCACACCCTGCCCGCGCTGATCCCGGCCGCCTGGATGGTGCTGATCGCGACCGTGCTCGCGTACCTGACCGGCGTGGTCTCGGTCGGGTACCTCTCGCCGCCGATCGCGGGCGTGGTGGCCAACCTGGAGGCGGTGGTCGCCACCGTGCTGGCCTGGGTCCTGCTCGGCGAGCACCTGGGGCTGCCGCAGGTCGCGGGCGGTCTGCTGGTCCTGGTGGGCGCCTTCGCCGCGCAGATCAGCAAGCCGGCGGAGGGGGAAGCGGGATCGGCGTCGGGGTCGGCGTCGGGAGCCGGTTCGACGCCGGGGGGCGTGGCGACCGAGGTGACCGCCGGCGGCGGGCCGCTGTCCTGAATACCGCGCCCTCCGGTTCCACTGCTTTCGCTGTCTCCCCGGCCTTCGGATCGGCGTCGGGGGCACGGGAGCGGGTGGCCGCCGCCGAGCGCGGGGTCAGTGGCCGGTCCAGCCGAACCAGTCGAGGTGATTGAGCGGCCACACGACGCCCGACACCGGGCCCACCACGTTGTCCACCGGCACGGCGCCGCCCCCCGGGCCCTGCCGGTGATAACGGGAGTCCGCAGAGTCGCTGCGGTGGTCGCCCTCGACCCAGATGTAGCCCGCGGGCACCTTCACCGGACCGAAGTCCAGGCCCGCGCAGGAGTCGTCGCCGGGGTGCAGGTACGGCTCGTCGACCTTCTTCCCGTCGACGGTCAGCGTGGTGCCCGTGCACTGCACGGTCTGGCCCCCGGTCGCTATGACCCGCTTGACCAGGTAGTTGTCGTCCTTCGGCGGCACCAGCCCGACGAAGCTGAGCACCGAGCTCACGGTGTTGGTGATCGGGTTGGAGTCGACGGGCTGTGGCGGCAGCCAGTTCCCCGGGTCCTTGAACACCACCGGCTGCCCCTGCTCCGGCTCCCAGCCGGTCAGCGGCGCGAGCTTGTTCACGCCGACCCGGTCGCCGACCCGCAGGGTGTTCTCCATCGAACCGGACGGGATGGTGAAGACCTGGAACAGGCAGGTCTTGATCAGCAGCGCGACCACCAGCCCGACGCCGATCATCGCCGGCAGCTCGATCCACCACGGCCGGGGGCGACGCGCCGAGCGGCGGGCCTTGCGACCACGCGAACCGCCGGCCCGGCGGCGGGCCTCGGCGCGGCTGCCGGGGGCACCGGGGGCCGTGGCGGCGCCGGATGCGCCGGGGGTACCGGATGCGCCGGAGGTACCGGATGCGCCGAGTACGTCGGGGGTACCGAGTGCGCCGCTGGTGTGCTGGGTGTCCTCGACGTCCTGCACGGCGGGATCACTGGGGGCGCCGCTGGGCGTTTCGGGCAGGTTCACCGCCATCGTCGCTGCTCCACCTCTCCGGCTGGGGAAACCTGCACGCTACGCCAACCGGGGGGCCTCACGAAATCCGGCGTTTAGCCGCCTCTGACATCGCCGGACATCGCCGCAGGGGGAGCGCCGGCTCGGGGCCGCGCTCGGCGCTGCCCTCGGGGCCGTCCGTGCTCAGGGTCACGCCCGGGGCGGCGAGCGGGGCGGTGTTCAGGGTCGCCTTCAGGCGCGGGCGATGGCCTCGTGGTGGCGGATGACCTCGGCGATGATGAAGTTCAGGAACTTCTCCGCGAAGACCGGGTCGAGCTTGGCCCCGGCGGCCAGCTCCCGCAGCCGCTTGATCTGGTCCCGCTCCCGGGCCGGGTCGGCCGGCGGCAGCTTGTGCTCGGCCTTGAGTCGGCCGACCCGCTGGGTCGCCTTGAAGCGCTCGGCCAGCATGTGGACCACCGCGGCGTCGATGTTGTCGATGCTCTCGCGCAGGCTGGTCAACTCCGCCCGCACGGCTTCGTCGATCCCCTCGGGCAGGCCGGCGTCGGAGGTCGTGGGCTGGTCCGTCATCGGGTCGGCTCCCGGTGTCTGGGGTGGGCGCCCGACCGTACGCCGGCCGGGCTCGGGCCCCGGCAAATCTAACAGGGCACTAGCTCGGCCCCCGCACCGTTCAACGGAACCGTCCGGCATCCGGACAACCCGACGGAACGTCCGGCTCCCGACTCCGGGGCGGGGCTGCCCGTAGGCTGGTGCGTGCATGACCGGAAGTGACGACTCAGCAGTCCCTCAGTAGTGGAGGAACCGATCGTGGCAACCACCCGCACCGCCCGTACCGCCTGGGAGGGCAATCTCCTCAACGGCAAGGGGCAGGTGACCTTCGCCTCCTCCGGGATCGGCGAGTACCCCGTCTCCTGGCCGGCCCGCGCCGAGGAGCCCAACGGCAAGACCAGCCCCGAGGAACTCATCGCGGCCGCCCACTCCGCGTGCTTCTCGATGGCCCTCTCGAACGGCCTGACCAAGGCCGGCAACCCACCCACCAAGCTCGACACCCAGGCCGACGTCACCTTCCAGCCCGGCACCGGCATCACCGGCATCCACCTGACCGTCACCGGCGACGTGCCGGGCCTGGACGAGGCCGGCTTCGTGAAGGCAGCCGAGGACGCCAAGGCCAACTGCCCGGTCAGCCAGGCCCTGACCGGCACCACCATCACCCTAACGGCCAAGCTGGCCTGACCCCGTCCCCGGCTCGTCCGGGGCGCACCCGCCCCGCCCCCGGCGCGCAACCAGCGCGCGGGGGTGCGGCTTCGGCGCACGCACTCTCGGCGCACCTCATGTGATGCGTACCAAGGGCGTCTGCACGTTCCGCCATGAATGATCACAAAAGGGGGCGAATCACCCTCGCGGCGGTCACCGCGCGTTGTCATCGCGGCCTATGATCGGCCGAAGCGCCCTGTTCTTCACGCGGATCCCCGCGCGACAGCGCCCCACGGCGGTCGCCCCGCAGCGGACCGACTCCGAGGACCGTGACAGAGCGCGGAGCCGGCCGCCGGAGTCCCGACCGGCCAGGCGGATCATCGTCAAGCGTCAGCAGCGGACGGGAGCATGCCGTGCCGGGCCAGAACGAGGGGGCCGACGCACACCAACCAGGCGTGCGACACGAGGAATCGTCACACCACCGGCACCTGAACGCGCCGGTCCTCGATCAGGCCGTCTCCGCCCCTTCGGCCTCCTCCGTCGCATCGGCTGCGTCTGCGGCCCCTGCCGCTTCGGCCGGTACTGCCGGTGCCGCTACCGCCGTATCCGCCGCTTCGGCTGCTTCCGGTATGGCTTACGGGCCCCTGAAGGACCCCGAGGTCCTGCTCTGCCCCACCTGCTCCGCACCGTTGACCGACGGCATCCACCTCGGTGCCGCCGACACCCCCGGCTGGGAGGGCGGTGGCGGCGACCGGCTGCTGGCGGCGCTGCGGGCCAGCGAGTCCCGGTTCCGGGCGGCCTTCTGCGACGCCGTCATCGGCATGGCCCTGATCGACCCCGAGGACCGGATCATCGAGGTCAACCCGGCCTTCGCAGCGCTGATCGGACGGGGCGTCGGCGAACTGGTCCGCACCCACCTGCACGAGATCATCGATCCGGAGGGCATGCCGCACCGGCTCTTCACCGAGCTCGCCCACGGTGAGCGGGAACGGTTCCGCGTGGAGAAACAGCTCAAGCACCGTGAGGGACACACGGTCTGGAGCAAGGTGACCGTCTCCCTGATCCGGGACGGCGCCGGGCGGCCGCTCTACACCCTCGCGCTGGTGGAGGACATCACCGAGCAGCGCCGGCTCGGCGCCCGGCTGGAGTACCAGGCGCTGCACGACCCGCTGACCCGGCTGCCCAACCGGACCTTCTTCTTCGAACAGCTCGACGCGGCCTGCCTCGCGGGCACCGAAGAGCCCAGGAGTGCCGCGGGCCCCGACCGTCCCGTGGCGGCAGCGGCGGACGGGCGCCGGGTGGGCGTCTGCTACCTCGACCTCGACGGCTTCGCGGCGATCAACGAGACCCTCGGCCACCACATCGGCGACCAGCTGCTGATCGCCGTCGCGGCCCGGCTGCGACGCGGGCTCTCCGAGCGCGACGCCCACCTGGTGGCCCGGATGGGCGGTGACGAGTTCGCCGTCCTGGTCACCGACAGCATCGGCAGCGAGCAGCTGACCGCACTGGCCGGGCGGATCCTGGAGGTGTTGGAACGTCCCTTCGACGTCGCCGGGCACCGGCTGGTGATCACCGCCAGCGTGGGAGTCGTCGAACGGCCGGTGCACGAGACCACCCCGACCGACCTGGTCAAGGACGCCGACGCCACCCTCTACTGGTCCAAGGCCGACGGCCGTGCCCGCTGGACCCTCTACGACCCGGA
The DNA here is from genome assembly GCF_044327205.1 of Kitasatospora sp. NPDC018058. Lineage (NCBI taxonomy): Bacteria > Bacillati > Actinomycetota > Actinomycetes > Kitasatosporales > Streptomycetaceae > Kitasatospora > Kitasatospora sp. NPDC018058. Next base: position 71,611 of record NZ_JBIRFA010000012.1, read on the forward strand.
CCGCGGTGCCCACCAGCTCACCCGCCAGCTGCTCGCCACCGCGCTGCGGCCGGCCCTGGAGCGCGGCGAGTTCACCGTCGAGTACCAGCCGCTTGTCGGCCTGGCCGACGGCGCGGTGCACGGCGCCGAGGCCCTGGTCCGCTGGCGCCACCCCCGCTACGGGACGATCTCCCCGGACCGCTTCATCCCGCTGGCCGAGGAGTCCGGCGCGATCGTGCCGCTCGGCACCTGGGTGCTGGAGGAGTCCTGCCGCCAGGCCAAGCAGTGGCTCACCGAGTTCCCCGACACCGAGACCTTCGTGAGCGTCAATCTGGCGGCCCGCCAGATCTGGGACTCCGACGTGGTCGCCGACGTCGCCCAGGCCCTCGAACGCACCGGCCTGCCGGCCCGGCTGCTGCAGCTGGAGATCACCGAGAGCGCCCTGCTCGGCCCCGGCGGGCGCCCGCTGCAGGCCCTGCAGGCGCTGGCCGACATGGGGGTGCGGATCGCCATCGACGACTTCGGCACCGGCTACTCCAACCTGGCCTACCTCTCCCGGCTGCCGGTGCACGTCCTGAAGCTCGACGGCACCTTCATCGAGGGCTTCCGCGACCCGGCCCCGACCGACCGACCGCCCATGCCGGAGCTCCGATCGCGCCGCAGCGACGCCGACGAGCAGATCGTCGGCGCGATGGTGCAGCTGGCCCACACCCTCGGCCTGACCGTCACCGCCGAGGGCATCGAGAGCGCCGCCCAGGCGGAACGGCTCCGGCTGACCGGCTGCGACACCGCCCAGGGCTGGTACTTCGCCCGGCCGGGCGAAGCCGAGCTGGTCGCGACGATACTCCGGGAGGGCCGCCCGACCCCGCACGGCCGGTAGGGCGGGGACGGGGGCGGTCTCCGTCTGTCGGTTTCTGTCAGGCGGTTTCTGTCAGGCGGTTTCTGTCAGGCGGTTGCCGTCAGCCGCCTGCCGTCAGGCCGTACGCCTCGGCGATCAGGTCGTAGGAGCGGAACCGGGCCGCGTGGCCGTGGATGTGCGAGGTGACCATCAGCTCGTTCACCCCGGTCCGCTTGCGCAGTGCCTCCAGACCGTCCGCCACCTGGCCCGCGTCGCCGAGCACCACGTTGTCGAGCCAGCTGTCGATGAAGTCCGCCTCGACCGGGCTGTACGGGTACTCCTCGGCCTCCTCCGGGGTCGGGATCGGGCCGGGGGTGCCGCGCCGGAGCCGGAGCATGCCGAGGGCCGCGGAGCGGGCGAGGCGGCGGGCGGTGGGCTCGTCGTCGGCGGCGACCGCGCTCACGCCGATCAGTGCGTACGGCTCGCTGAGCACGTCGGAGGGGCGGAAGGACGTCTGGTACAGGTCCAGGGCCGGGACGGTGTTGGCGCTGCTGAAGTGGTGGGCGAAGGCGAACGGGAGGCCGAGCCGGCCCGCCAGCTGGGCACTGAAGCCGGAGGAGCCGAGCAGCCAGATCGGCGGGCGGTCCGCGCCCTTGGGAACGGCGGTCAGCCGCGCGTACGGGTGGCCGGAGGGGAAGTCGCCGTCGAGGAAGTGGGTCAGCTCGGCTAGCTGCTGCGGGAAGTCGTCCGCACCCTCGGTGAGGCCGCGGCGCAACGCCCGGGCGGTGGCCGGGTCGGTGCCGGGGGCGCGGCCGAGCCCGAGGTCGATCCGGCCGGGGTGCAGGGCCTCCAGCAGGCCGAACTGCTCGGCGATGGCGAGCGGGGCATGGTTGGGGAGCATGACCCCGCCCGAGCCGAGCCGCAGCGTGGTGGTGTTGGCGCCGAGGTGGGCGAGCAGGACGGCCGGGTTCGAGCTGGCCACCCCGGGCATGCCGTGGTGCTCGGCCACCCAGAAGCGGTGGTACCCCCACTGCTCGGCCCGGCGGGCCAGCTCGGTGGTGGCGGCCAGAGCCTCGGCGGGCGTGTAGCCGACGCCGACGGTGGCCAGGTCGAGGATCGAGAGCGGAGCGGGTGCCGTGCCGCGGGCGGCGCCTCGGATCGCCGCGCCGATCGGCGGCTCGGTCCCGTGCTCCTGCTGGTCCTCGGTGGTCATGCCGTCCGCCCTCCTGGCTGTCCTTGATCCGGCTGTTCTCCGAGCCGGCCGTCCTGGGCGGCCGCACGGGTCGCGGACGCCCGGCGGTCGCTACTGCCGACCGGGGTCAACCACGGTTGCGGGCTCGCTGTTCCCGGTGGGCACGCCTGATCCGGGTGCGGTGAGGCCGTTCCTTCCGGAGCGGCCGACCGACCGTTCGGCTGACGGAGCGCCAGCAGACGGACACGGATGGCGACTTCACGCCAGAAGTGGAAGTCGCCAGCCCCGGGGCTCGCGATCGGCGGCCGGCATCCGGCAGGCTGGTGATCAGGAGCGGATCATCGAGCGGGTCCGCCTTCCGCCAGCAAGATCGTCGGGCTGGACCAGCACCGAACGATCCCTGCGAGCCCTCGGCGCGGCACCCCGCCCCGGGGGCTCGTGCCATTTCCGGCCGTTTCCCCCCGGCCCTCTCCCGCCGACCGACCCCTCCTCCCCGAACCGCTCACCCCCGCCGCTCGTCGCCGTCGCTCGTCGCCGCCGAGGGCCCGCCGCAGCGCGCGGCCGCTGTGGGCGGCCATTGTGCGCGATCGAACCCTGCGAGGCGCGATCGCCTGCAGTGATCCTCCGCATACCGGGGTGCTTCATAGCATGAAAAGTCGAGGCGCTAGCGTTGACCCAGCAGCCACCTGCTCCCCCGGGCGGCGTGGAGGGAGTAAGGGCCTTGGACTTCGTGGCGGCGATCGGATCCTCGTGGATCTGCGCCCTGGCGCTGTTCGCCGTACTCGGCGACGCCCTACTCCCCTTCATTCCGAGCGGGACGCTGGTCATCCTGGCAGTACTCAAGACGGAGCAGATCAGCGGCGCCCCGGTGCTGCTCGGCCTGGGCGTGGCGGTGGCCTCCTTCCTGGGTGACGTCCTGCTGCTCCACCTCACCCGGCGCGGCGCCCCGATGTTGCAGCGCCGGCTCGCCCGGCGCCCGAAGCTGGCGGCCAGCGTGGCCCGGGTCCAGAAGTCCCTGATCGAGCGCCCGCACGGCGGGGCGGCCGCGATGGTGGTGATCGCCCGGTTCGTTCCGGCCGGGCGGACCGTCCTGGACCTGGCCATCGGCCACTCCTCCGCCCATCCGCACCGCTTCCTGCACTGGTCGGCGCTGGCGGCGCTGGTCTGGGCCGCGTACATCGTGACGCTGGGCTGGCTGAACAGCCACTGGTTCAACACGGCCTGGCTGAGTCTGGCGGTCTCCTGCGCTGCGGCCACTGCCATCAGCACCGCGATCGCGCGAATAGTGCGCCGCAACCGGCGACTGGCCGCGCTCTGACCGACCCTGCCCCGACCGGCGCCTTCGGGCTGCGGCCGACGCTTTCCAGCCACGGGGTCCCGCCAGGAGCACAATTTTCCCCAACAGGCGATGAACCGTGCCGAGCGCCGACGAACTCCGTACGGGCCGGACAGGGCGGCGGTACCGTACTTCCCTGACGTCGCGCCGTGCGAACCGTCACAGGACCGCAACAGACGACCGATCCCTGCAGCCCAACCGGGTGTGCCCGGCGTGTTGACTGTCGTCGGGAGCCCAGCGCCCTTCGTGGCCACTGCGGCGACATGACATGCTAACGGCGAATATTCATCAATTGCCTGATTTGACCGGTGCGGCCCCGTGCCGCCCTCACCACCGGAATCGGCACCCAGGGGAGACCATGACCAGCATCTCGCGCAGGACGGTGCTCAGTGCTACCGCCGCGACCGCAGCCCTCGGCGCGGTCACGGCCTGTTCCAGCAGCGGATCCGGTTCTGGGCAGGACTCCACCACCTCCTCCCCTGGCGGCGGCACGGGCGACGCCAAGAGCAGCACCACCGACCCGACCCAGGCGGTGGTCCCCAAGGGCACCCCGATCGGTGACGGCTCCAACGCGGACACCGGCCCGCAGCCGAATCAGCCCAAGCCCGAGAAGCTTAAGCCGGGCGAGCGCCCGCCGCAGTTCGTGGTGTTCTCCTGGGACGGCGCGGGCGGCACCGACGACGGCCAGTTCCCCCGCTTCCTGAAGCTGGCGGAGCAGTACAAGGCCACGATGACCTTTTTCCTGTCCGGGATCTACGCCCTGCCCAAGGGCAAGTCCGAGCTGTACCACCCCCCGAAGCACTCGGTGGGCGCCTCCGACATACCGTACTTGTCGGACGGCGCGGTGAAGAGCACCCTCAAGCTCGTCAGCCAGGCCTGGCTGGCCGGGCACGAGATAGGCACCCACTTCAACGGGCACTTCTGCTCCAGCCGCCCGGACAAGAACGGGGTCAACATGTGGACTCCGGAGGACTGGCAGAGCGAGATCGACCAGGCGATCGGCTTCGTCACCCAATGGCGGACCAACACCGGCTTCACCGACGTCGACCCGCTCCCCTTCGACTACAAGAAGGAGCTCATCGGCGGCCGCACCCCCTGTCTGGAGGGGCAGAAGGCGCTGCTGCCGACCATCGCCAAGCTGGGCTGGAAGTACGACGCCAGCTCCGCGGGCGGTCTGCAGATATGGCCGCAGAAGGTGCAGGACGGCAAGGTCTGGGACTTCCCGCTGCAGTCCATCCCGTTCCCCGGGCACACCTTCCAGGTCCTGTCGATGGACTACAACATCCTGGCCAACCAGTCCGGCGGCAGCACCAAGGGCGACCCGTCCAAGTACGGCGACTGGCGTACCCAGGCCGCCAACTCCTACCTGGCCGGCTTCGAGCGGGCCTACAACAGCAACCGCGCGCCGTTCTTCATCGGCAACCACTTCGAGCAGTGGAACGGCGGCATCTACATGGACGCCGTCGAGGAGGCGCTCAAGGCCATCGCGGGCAAGCCCGAGGTTCGGCTGGTCTCCTTCAAGCAGCTGGTCGAGTGGCTGGAGGTGCAGGACCAGTCCACTCTGCGCAAGCTGCGCACCCTCAACGTCGGCCAGGCTCCGGCCGGCGGCTGGGACAGCTTCCTGGGCGCGGCGGGCTGACGCGCCGGGGCGCGGAACAACCGGCTCCGGACTGAGTCCGGTACGGCCGGCACGGTGTTCGCACCCCGCCGGCCGTCGTCGTTCGGGCCGGGTCCGCTACCCGGCGGCGGGTACGTCCGCGAGCAGGCCGCGGACGATGCGGTCGGCACCCGCCTCGCCCCAGAGGATCGAGTAGTGGTTGGTGTCCGGGACCTGCGAGGCCGGGACCCGCTCCCGGTCCAGCCCGGAAAGCTTGATCCGCTGGTGGTCGTACAGGCCCTGCGGCTCATCGAGCAGGCCGCGCTCCGCCCAGAGCAGTTCGGCCCGGCAGGGCAACCGGTGCACGGCATCGGCGGCCTCCTGGTCCAGCAGGACCTGGGCGCCGTCGGTCTGCACGGCCTCCAGGACGCAGGAGGAGCGCAGTTCGGGCTCGGCGCCGATGAGGTCGCGCTGGGTGTAGGCGTCGATCCCCTCGGACCAGTCGTGGCCGAAGGCCGGATGGCGGCGCCAGAACGCCCGGTAGGCGTCGCGGTCCGGGAAGGTCATCGACAGCCGGGCCAGCGCGGGCCCGAGCACTGCGGCCAGGGCGTCCTCCTCGCGCACGCCCTCCGGGAGCGGGAAGCTCACGGCGCCGTCCACCAGCAGCACCCGGCGGACGAGTTCGGGGTGCCGGACGGCGGACAGGGCGGTGACCCAGGCCCCCATCGAGTGGCCGACGACCACGGCGGGCCCCACGTCGAGGGCTGCGATCAGCGCCGCCACGTCGTCGGCGTGCCGGGCCAGCCCGTACGGTCCGGCGACCGCGCGGCTGGCGCTGCGCCCCCGCAGGTCGGGCGCGAGCAGGGCGACCCGCCCTGCGAGCCGGCGGGCGACCTCGTACCAGGCGAGGCCGTTGGCGGTGATGCCGTGCACCGCCACGACCGTGGGCGCTTCCGGCCGCGCGGCGGGCCAGCGCAGGACGGACAGGTCCCCGCCGGGCACGGGGACGGTCAACTCCTCGGGTTCTAGGGGCGACTGGCTCACGTGGGGGCACCTCCGGCGGGACTGGCGGTCCGCACGCCGGCCGGAGTGCGGACCGCGCGGGCGGATCGGGCGGCACGGATGCGGGCAGGCAGTCTAGCCAGGCCGCCGGGGAGCAGGTAGACCACGGCGACGAACAACGCGCCCAGCAAGAAGAGGGGTTGGGAGAGCGGAACGCGCAGGACCGCGGGCAGGTCGGCGACGGCCGTGGAGTTGGCAAGGTCGCCGAGCCGGTGGCCGGCCCAGGTGTAGAGGACCCCGCCGAGCAGCGACCCCCAGCGGGTCCCGGAACCGCCGAGGACCACCATGACCAGCAGCGCGAGCGTGGCGTCCGAGGTGGCGGCCTGCGGGGTGGCGCCACCGGTCAGCAGCAGGTAGACCACCCCGCCCAGCCCGGCGAGCGCGCCGGCCAGTACGAAGGCGACCAACTTGTAGCCGTAGGGCCGAACTCCGAGCACCTCCACCCGGCGCTCGTTCTCCTTGATGCCCTCCCAGACCCGCCCGGCCGGCGAGTTGACGACCCAGTGGACCGCCGCGACCGTCAGCACCAGGTATCCGACGGCGATCCAGTAGAGGTTGGCGGTGTTCTCGATCCCGAGCAGACCGGAGGGCAGCAGGTCGGCCGGAGCGGAGCGGCCCTCCTCGCCGCCGGTGACGCCACCGGGGTTGCGCTGGACGAGGATCGAGCCGGCTTGGGCGAAGGCGAGGGTGACCATGGAGAAGCCGATACCGGTGACGCGCAGGCTCACCGAGCCGAGCAGCAGGGCCAGCAGCACGGTGCAGGCGACACCGAGCACCGCGGCCGCGACGAACGGGAGTTGCAGCTCCAGCATGCCGAGGTCGGTGACGTAGAGGCCGGTCGCGAAGTAGAGCGCGTGGCCGAAGGAGAGTAGTCCGGTACGGCCGAGCAGGAGGTCGTAGCCGGTGGCGAGGGCCCCGTAGAGCAGGCACAGGGCGATGAGTTGGAGACTTCCGGGGCTGCCGAGCGGGCCGTCGAGCAGTCCCGGGACGGGAAGCGCACTGTATGGGGCGACAAGGAGCGTGATCAGCAGAGCGATCGGCCACCAGCGTAGCGCTCTGTGGATGACTGTCCAGCGATGAGTGCCCGAATCACCTGTTCGAGGGATGGCTCCGGGCTCGTCCGTGTGTTCACAATGGGTCCCGGCAAGGCTGGTGTCAGTCCCCCTTGCCACAGTGACGGTGTCGGCGGAGCTGGTGTCAGTCCCCTCTGCCGGCATGGCGGTCACGGCAGGGCTGGTGTCAGTCCCCCCTGCCGAGGTGGCGGCGCTGCGGGCGGCCGCGGGGCCACCGGTGCTCGTGATCGGGGTTTCGGCGCTCACGCGAGCCTCCCGGTGAGTCCACGGGGTCGGACCAGAAGCAGCACGGCGAGCAGGACGACGACCGAGAGGTCGCCGAGCCCGGCGCCGGTGTAGTAGTTCGCGAACTGCTGGACGAGGCCGACGCCCGCCGAGGCGACGGCGGCTCCGGTCACGGAGCCCATGCCACCCATCACCACGACGACGAAGGCGAAGATGAGCAGGCCGGTCCCCTGGCCGGGATTGACCGAACCGAAGTAGAGGCCACCGAGGGCGCCGCCGAGCGCGGCGGCCGCCCCGCCGAGGGCGAAGACGAGGGTGAACGCCTTCCGGACGTCGATGCCGAGCGCCGTGACCATCGCCCGGTCCTCGACGCCGGCCCGGACGATCAGCCCGTAGCGGGTACGGGTGAGGAACAACCGAAGAGTGAGCAACAACAGCGCGGCGGCGGCCACGAGCACGAAGCGGTTGACCGGGACGGTCGCGCCGAGCGCGTGCCAGGTGCCGGACAGCAGGGCCGGTTGGGGGAAGGGGCGGGCGTCCGCGCCCCAGATCCCCATGAGCAGGGCGGGTACGGCGAGCCCGACCCCGATGGTGGCGAGGATCTGGTCGCGCGGGCGGCTGTAGAGCGGCCGGATCAGGAAGAGCTCCAGCAGGACGGCGGCGACCGTTCCGACCAGGGTGCCGAGCGGCACCGCGAACCAGAAGGAGAGGCCGGTCACGGCGCCGGCCCACCAGGTGGCATAGGCGCCGACGGAGAGCAGGGCGCCGTGCGCGAAGTTGAGCACGTCCATCAGACCGAAGATCAACGACAGACCGGAGGCGACCAGGAAGTACAGCGCACCGAGCCCTAGACCGGTACAGGAAAGGAGAACGACGGTGCCCATCAGGGCTTCACCTCCGCGGTGACGACAGGGGCGGCCGGGGAGGCGGCGGGCCGGGGTTCACCGGCCAGCGGATGACGGGAGCCGACGCCGAGCAGGCGACGGGCGGCTTCCTCATCGGCCAACAGCTCGGCGGTGTCGCCCCGGTGGGCGGTCCGGCCGTCGGCCAGGACGACACAGGTGCCGGCCAGCCGGCGGACGAGGGCCAGGTTCTGCTCGACCAGGAGAACGGGCACGGCCTCGGCCGCACGCGCCAGCACCTCGGCCACCTCGGCGACGACCTTCGGCGCCAGGCCTTTGGTGGGCTCGTCGGCGATGATCAGCCGGTTCCGGTTGAGCAGCGTCCGGCCGATCGCCACCATCTGCTGCTGGCCACCGGAGAGCGTCCCGGCCAGCTGTCCGGCCCGCTGCTCGAGTTCGGGGAAGAGCTCATGGACGAGCGGGTAGTTCGGCTCATCCGCCTCGGCCCCGTCCCGGGCGGAGCGCTCGGCGAGACGGAGGTTCTCGGCGACCGTCAGGCCGGCGAAGATCCCCCGGTCCTCGGGCGCGTAGCCGATGCCCTGTCGAACAACCAGGTGTGTGGAAAGGGAGGAGAGTTCAGCATCGGCGAATCGGATGCTGCCGGTGCGCGGCACCAGGCCCATGACGGCCTTGACGGTGGTGGTCTTACCGGCGCCGTTCCGGCCCAGCACCGCGGTGCCCCCGGCAGGTGCCACGTCGAGGTCGACGCCGTGCAGGATGTGCAGCCCGTCGATGACCACCCGCAGATCTCGGACGGAGAGGAGGGGTTCAGCAGCAGAAGGAGGCGAGGAGGACCGAGAGGACCGAGAGGACTGCGGATCGGAGGAGGACGACTGCGAGGAGGAGAGCGGAGAGGAGGTCACAACGCCTCACCCAGGTAGGCCTGTTGCACGGTCGGGTCGGCCATCACGGCCTCGGGGGTGTCCAGGGCGAGCAAGGTGCCGTGGTGCATCACCGCCAGGCGGTCGGCCAGCCCGAGCAGGACCTCCATGTGGTGCTCGACCATGAGGACCGTCCGGCCGAGGGCGCGGTGCACGGAACGGATCAGCTCTGTGAGGGCGGGCACCTCCTCGGCGCTGACTCCGGCCATCGGCTCGTCGAGCAGGATCAGCCTGGGGTCGGAGACGAGCAGGACGGCGAGCTCCAGCTTGCGCTTCTCCCCGTGCGAGAGCGCTCCGGCCAAGGTGTCGGCATGGTGGGCGAGTTCGGCGCGGTGCAGGGTGTCGGCCACCTGCTCCGCGTAGCGGTCGGCCCGGCGCCAGAGCCGGTATGAGGCACGCGACCCGGCCGCCGCCTGGGCAGCAAGACGGACATGGTCGGCAACCGTCATCCCCGGCCAGAGGGAGGAGGTCTGGAAGGTGCGGCCGAGCCCGCGGCGGGCCCGGGCATGCACGGCCTCGGCGGTGATGTCCGCGCCGTCGAGGTGGAGGCTGCCGTGGCTCGCCGGGTAGATGCCGGAGATCAGATTGAAGAGGGAGGTCTTGCCCGCGCCGTTGGGCCCGATGAAGGCGATGAACTCGCCTTCGCTGGCAGAGAAGGAGACGTCCTCGACGATCGGGACGCCACGGACCGCCCAGCCGAGTCCGTCCAGTCGCAGCACCGGCGAGGCGGAGCCTTGAGAGGAGGCGTGCCGAGAGGAGAAAGGCGAGGAGGAGCGTCGAAAGGAGGAAAGCGAGGAGGACCCCGTAGCGGAGGCAGCGGGAACGGACATCGGGATCAACCCACCATCGGGGTGACCGGGGGCGCCACCTCGTCCGCGGTCAGGGTCTTCTCCACCGAGGGCTTGGCAGCGGCCCCGCTGCCGGTCAGGCGGACCTGGAACATCGGCTGGAGCAGGGCGTGGTCCTCGGGCCGGACCGCGGTCCGGCCCTTCACCCCGTCGAAGCTCCAGCCCTCCAGCGCCTTGACCAGGGCCGAAGTGTCGTCGGCGGAGCCGTGGTTGGCCTCGACGGCGTGCACGATCATCTGGGCGGCGGTGAAGCCGTCCGGGGTGAAGATGTCGGGCTTCCCGCCGGCGGCGGTGACGGCCTCGGTCATGGCCTTCTCCACCGGGGTGCCCGCCGCGCCGTCGAAGTAGTGGTTCAGGAAGGAGATCTTCTCGCCGGCCGGGCCGAACAGCGGGTAGGAGGCAGCCAGGTCCAGGCCGGTGACGACCTTGGTGTCGGCGAACACGTCCTGCTGGTTGAGCGCCGTCCACAGGGCCGACGCGGTGTCGCCGGCCCAGGCGACGAACAGCAGGTCGGGCTTGGCGGTCTTGGCCTGGGTGGCAAAGGGGGTGAGGTCGGTGGCGCTCGGCGGGGCGAGCACCTGCTCCACCGTCGCGCCCTGGGCGCCGAGCACGGCCTTCACGGCGGCCACGTTGGCCTGCCCGAAGGCGTTGTCCTGAGCGAGCACGGTGACCTTCTTGCCCTTGGCGTCACCGATGAACGAGGCCGCGGTCCTGATGTCCTGATAGGACTGGCGGCCGGAACGGAAGGTGTACTTGTTCAAGCCGGTGACCTTGTCGGCGGCGGCCGGGCCGCTGATGAAGAGCACCTTGTTCTGGGCTGCGATCGGGCCGACCTGGAGGGCGACGCCGGAGGCGGTGGAGCCGGCCAGGACCTTGTAGCCCTTGCCGATCAGGTCCTTGGCGGCGGACACCGCCTTGGCCGGGTCGCCCGCGTCGTCCTGCTCCTCGAACTCGATCTTGTGCCCGTCGACCGCGCCGGTGCCCTTGGCCGCGTAGCTCAGGCCGGCCCTGAAGCCCTCCAGGTACTGCTTGCCGTAGGCGGCCAGCGGCCCGGTCTTGGAGTACACCAGGCCGACCTTGACCGGGGCCTTCGCGCCACCGCCGTCCGCCGCGGCCGTCCCGGCGGTGCCGGCTTTGGCGCAGCCGGCGGCGAGCAGGACGCACGCCGCGACGGCGGCGAGCTTCCGGACCGGACCGCCGGTCAGGGGCGAGCCCGGGCGGGCGCCGGAGGCCGTCCTGGTGGGGGCTTTCGTGCTGCGCATGTGACCGACTCCTGAAAGTGCGGCGGGTGGATGCCGGAACCGTAGGTGTGCGGTGGGAACGGCGACATGTGCCCGGGCGACGTACCAGCCCGTCGGGATGTGGCTCCGGTCGCCATACCGCTGCTCCGACACCGCCCTCCGGACGTCCGGGTGTGGCCCGCCGATACGGGTCCGCATCCGCCCGTGGCGGTGGCCGCCACGGCTGCGGCGCCGGCCGGATCGCCTTCAGAGGGCCACCCCGGAAGCGATCCGGCCGTTCGCATACCAGCGGTGGCATCGCCCCGCCGCCGCAGTGTCGAATCCGCTGCCCTAGCACCAACGCCAGCCACAGTGGCCGGGAACCGTAGCATCTTCACGCTTGCGCGGTGATCATTTCTCCGAGCGGTTGCGCTCACCCGTACGCTCCGGGAGAGTTGAGCGAGCCAAGGGTCCTGTGCACCCGGAGGGGAAGCTGGACAGCGCACCGGGATCCCACATTCGAAGCCGCCGCGCAGACCAGGCGCAGACTCACAACTGAACCGGTCGCACACAGTCCATGAGCTGGACTCCATGCGTTGGACGGCCCGGAAACTGTCGGATTGCCCGCAGTTCACCGGGCCGCGTTCTGCCCGGGCGGCTTCGGGGCGAGGCGCAGGCACCGCCGAGCAAAGCAAGACGCAATACTCCGGGGGGAGCAACTATGACCATGCCGTTCTCGCGACGAAAGGGCGACGGAACGGCCCGCCACGGGCACGGTCGGGACGGGCACGGTCGGGACGGGGACAGTCTGGACGACCACGACCGGAACGGGCGCAACCAGGACATCGAGCAGTTCGACGAGGCGGCCCTGCGCACCGCGCCGGCGCCCGAAGCCCCGTACGACTACGGCCACTTCAGCCGCCTCGCCGGCCCGGCGGTCGATCCGGACGGGGACCGGGAGCTCGGCGGCGGCGTCTACCGCCCGAAGCCGGGCAGCGACCCGAAGCCCGCGGGAGCCACCGCTCCCTACCGTGTCCAGTACCGCAGCCTGCTGCGCCACGAGCCGCACCGGATCCGGGCCGCGCTGCTGCTGACGGCTGCCCCGCTGGTGGAGGCGATCCTCCTGGTCTGGCTGCTGCTGCCGGAGCACTGGCCGCAGCGCCCGGACGAGACGAACACCCTGGTGCTGCTCGGGGACAAGGTGATGATCGGGATCATCGCTGTGGTCGAGGTGTTCCGGCTGGTCAACGTCATGTCCAACACCCACGCGACCCTGGTCGCCCGTGATCCGATACCCGTGACGCCGGAGTCGGGCACCCGGGTCGCCTTCCTCACCACCTGCGTGCCGGGCAAGGAGCCGCCGGAGATGGTCCGGGCCACGCTGGTCGCGGCCCGTTCGGTGCGGCACGAAGGCCCTTACGACGTCTGGCTGTTGGACGAGGGAAACGATCCTGCAATGCGCGCCCTCTGCGCCGAGCTGGGCGTGCACCACTTCAGTCGCTCCGGCCGGCCGCACTGGAACCAGCCGAAGGGCCGGTTCCGCGCCAAAACCAAGCACGGCAACTACAACGCCTGGCTCCAGGCGCACGGCGACGACTACGACTTCTGGGTGTCCGTCGACACCGACCACGTTCCGCTGCCCGACTTCTGCGAGCGGATGCTCGGCTACTTCCGCGATCCCGACGTGGCATTCGTGGTCGGCCCCCAGGTGTACGGGAACTACCGGAGCTCGGGTTCCGCCGTCACCAAGTTCAGCGAGAGCCAGCAGTACCTCTTCCACGCCCTCATCCAACGAGCCGGAAACCGTTACGGCGCGCCGATGTTCGTCGGCACCAACAACGCCGTCAGAATCCGCGCCCTCCAGTCGATCGGCGGGCTGTACGACTCCATCACCGAGGACATGGCGACCGGCCTGGAGTTCCACCGGAGCCGAAACCCGGAGTCCGGGGAACGCTGGAAGTCCGTGTACACCCCGGACGTGCTCGCGGTGGGCGAAGGCCCGTCCTCCTGGACCGACTTCTTCTCCCAGCAACTGCGCTGGAGCCGCGGCACCTACGAGACCCTGCTCACCCAGTACTGGCGGGTCATGTGGCGGCTGTCGCCCGGCCGACTGCTCAACTACTCGCTGATGGTGGGCTTCTACCCGATGGCGGCACTCACCTGGCTGCTCGGCGGGGTCTCCAGCGTGCTCTACCTGGGCTTCGGCGCCTCCGGCGTCCACGTCTCCTCGGAGATCTGGATGATGCTCTACAGCGACGCCGCCGCGCTCCAACTCCTGCTCTACACCTGGAACCGCAAGCACAACGTGAGCCCGCACGAGCCGGCCGGCTCCTCCGGGGTCGCGGGCATGGTGATGTCGGCGCTCTGCGGCCCGATCTACGCAGCCTCGCTGCTGCAGGCGCTGGTGCGCCGCCGCAGCCGCTTCGTGGTGACGCCCAAGGGTCGTGAGGCCAGCGCCGACCGGCTCGGCACCTTCCGGTTCCACCTGTTCTGGACGCTGGTGTTCGGCGCTGCCGTCACCGCCTCCTACTACACCGGCTACGACCACGTCGCGATGCGGACCTGGGCCTGCATCGCCCTGGCGCTGACCCTGCTGCCGGTCCTGATCCTGGTCGGCGACGCCGTCCGCCGCCGCCGGACCCGGCCCACCGCGACCCTCACCGTGACCGGCGGCCCGGCCGCGACCCCCAAGGTCGTCCTGGAGAAGCGCAACCCGCGCCACGCCCGCGGCCCCCGCACAGCACCGGCGGCGGCACCGGCGACGACCCCGGCAGCAGCACCGGCTCCGGCCGAGGCGCTCGACAGCCCGACCCTCACGCTCCGCCTGGCCGCGCCCGACACCCCGACGGTCTCGCTCCGCCTCCTCCCGCCGGACGATCGCGCACCCGGCCACGCCGCCGACCGCGCACCCGGCCACGCGCCCGACCACGCCGAGAGCGGCACCTCCATCCACTGAGCCAGCCCCCCACCGCCTTCCGAGGGGACCAACCATCGTGAAGATCCACAAGACCGGCCGCACCAAGCGCTTCGCCCTCGGCAGCACCGTCGCGCTGACCGTCGCGGGGATGAACGCCCCGGCCGTCCTCGGCTTCGCCAGCGACCGGTACCACGACTACGTGATCAACCGGCCCGAGTACAAAGCGCAGTACGGCCACTGGCAGACCCTCTCGCTGCCCGCCGAGTTCCGGGTCAACGCCGTCCACGCCACCCTGCTGCGCAGCGGCAAGGTGCTGATCGTGGCCGGTTCCGGCAACGACGAGAAGCAGTTCAACGCCGGCAGCTTCAAGAGCCTGCTCTGGGACCCGGCCAAGAACACCTACAAGCTGATACCCACCCCCGCCGACATGTTCTGCGGCGGCCACACCTCCCTCCCGGACGGCCGGGTGCTGGTGGCCGGCGGCACCCAGCGGTACGAGAAGCTGGACGGCACGGTGAAGAGGGCGGCCGGCGTGATGCGGGTGCGCAACGAGAGCCCGGAGCGCGACCGCGCCTTCCCCAAGGGCACCGTCTTCGTCGCCCCGAACGGCCGCGAGTACGCCACCACCGTCCCGGTGACCGTCCCCGCCGCGACCAAGACCGGCTCCGGCAAGCAGACCACGGTCACCGCCGGCGAGCAGCACGTGTTCGTCGAGGCGGTCGGCGAGGGCCCGGACTACGTGACCAACTCCCCGGCCCAGTACCGGATCAAGGGCCTGACCGGCACCGACGCGCACAACCTGTACGGGCAGAGCGAGAAGATGACCCTGGACAAGCAGGAGTACCAGGGCATCCGCTCCGCCTTCGAGTTCAACCCGGACACCGAGCTCTACGAGCAGGTCACCGACATGGCGCACGCCCGCTGGTACCCGACGCTGACCGGGCTGGGCGACGGCCGGGTGATCACCGTCTCCGGGCTGGACGACACCGGGCAGATCCTCAACGGAAACGACAACGAGGTCTACGACCCCAAGAACAAGACCTGGGCCAAGGCCCCCGACCGGTACTTCCCGACCTACCCGTCGATCTTCCTGACGGCCTCCGGCAAGCTCTTCTACTCCGGCTCCAACGCCGGGTACGGACCCGCCGAGAAGGGGCGCGAGCCCGGCGTCTGGGATCTGTCGAACAACGGCTTCCAGCCCGTCCCCGGCCTGCGCGACCCGGGCCTGACCGAGACCTCCTCCTCGGTGCTGCTGCCGCCCGCGCAGGCGCAGAAGGTCATGGTGCTGGGCGGCGGCGGGGTCGGCGAGTCACCGCTGTCCACGGCCCGCACCGACATCGCCGACCTCTCCGCCGCCAAGCCGTCCTTCACCCCGGGCCCGGACCTGCCGGCCGGCGGCACCCGCTACCTCAACAGCGTGGTCCTGCCGGACGACACCGTGTTCACCACCGGCGGCTCCAGCGGCTACCGCGGCCGGAAGGACAGCGACCTGCTCAAGGCGCAGGTGTACCACCCGGATTCCAACAGCTTCACGACCGCCGCCGAGCCGACCGTCGGCCGCGACTACCACTCCGAGGCGCTGCTGCTGCCGGACGGCCGGGTCGCCGTGCTGGGCTCCAACCCGCTGTTCGCGGACAAGGCCGAGACCCAGCCGGGCGGTTTCGAACAGCGGATCGAGATCTACACCCCGCCGTACCTGTACCACGGTGACCGCCCGGAGGTGACGGCCGGACCGGAGGCGGCGAAGCTCGGCGGCACCCTCAAGGTCGGCACCTCCCGACCGGACGGGGTGACCACCGCCAAGCTGATCCGGCCGAGTTCGGTGACCCATGTGACCGACGTCGAGCAGCGCTCGGTGGCCCTGGACATCGCCGGGCGCACCGCCGACGGGGTCTCGCTCACCCTCCCGACCAACCCCAACCTGCTGCCGCCCGGCTGGTACATGCTGTTCCTGACGGACGCCGCCGGCACGCCGTCGGTCGCCCACTGGGTCCGGGTCACCGCGTAGCCGGCCACCCGGCGGCCGGGAGCGGGTCAACGACCGAGCGGGTCAACGCGTCGCCTGGGCCAGCCCCAGCGCGTACGGCAGCCAGAACTCGCCCGCCCGGGGCTCGCCGCGGCCGCACTCGCCGTCGGACTCCCCCGGGTTCTTGATCCACAGGTAGGCGTCCACATTCGGCCGCCCGGTCTCGGTGGTCGGCGGCTCGCCGAGCGCCCGGCCGGGCGGGTTGCACCAGGAGTCGGCGCCCAGCGCGCCGTTGCCGCTGCGGCTGGTGTCGATGACGAAGTGCTTCCCGCCCAGGGCGGCGGAGAGTCGGTTGCCGTACGCGACGTTCCGGTCGGTGGGGTAGAAGTTGGCGACGTTCACCGCGAAGCCGTCCGCCGCCGCGATGCCGGACTTGCGCAGGGCGGTGGCCATGTCGTCCGGGTCCTGTGACCAGCCCGGGTTGCCCGCGTCCAGGTAGACCCGGACGTTCGGACGCTTCTTCAACTCCTGGACGGCGAAGGCCAGCAGGCCGTACCGCTCGGCGGCCAGGTCGCCCTTGATCCCGCAGTTGTCCAGGGTGTGCGCGACGGCGTCCGGCTCCAGGACGACCCAGGCCTTGCGATCGCCGAGGGCCTGCGCGACGCCGGTGATCCAGCTCCGGTAGGTGGCCGCGTCGGGGGCGCCGCCGGCCGAGTACTGGCCGCAGTCGCGGTGCGGGATGTCGTAGGCGACGAAGACGGCCGTCCGGCTCGCCTCGGCGGCCCGGCGACTCACCTGTTCGGCGATCTGCTGGGCACCCTCCTCGCCGAGCCACTGGGAGGAGGGTTGGCCGGCGATCCGCAGCAGGGTGTCGGCCTCCGCCGTGCGGCCCTGGTCGCGCAACGTGGCGACCTGCCGGGCGGCGTTGGTCTGGTCGGAGACGTAGAAGGCCTGGCCGGGGAGCTGGTCCAGGCCGCCGGGTTCAACCGTCGCGCTGGGCACCGCGACGCTGGGGGTGGTCTTCGCCGTGCCGGTGTCCGAGCCGCTGCAGCCGGAGGCCGAGAGCACTGTCAGACCCGCGACCAGCGCGGCCCACCGAATCGTTCCTGTCCGTCCCACCCCGCGCACGTACCGCCCCTTCGAGCCGGCTCCGCCCCCGGACCGGTCCGGCGACCGGTCGGCACCAGCTAAGCACACCCGGCCCCGACAGACGGTCAACAGCGGTGAACGACAAGTGACCGCGGGCGAACGGGAATCCGATCCCGTCCGCCCACGGCCACCGAGCCTCAGCCCCGCACCGGCCCGGGCTCAGTCCGACCCCAGCCCGGCCGCCGACCCTGCGGTCAGCCCTGCTTCAGGTCCGGCACCTGCCAGTCGATCGGCTCGCCGCCGAAGCCGTCCAGCGCCGCGTTGATCTGCGAGAACGGACGGCTGCCGAAGAACATCTTGGCGGACAGCGGCGACGGGTGCGCGCCCTGCACCACCACGTGCTTCTCGGTGTCGATCAGCGGCAGCTTCTTCTTGGCGTAGTTGCCCCACAGCACGAAGACCACCGGCTCCTCGCGCGCGCTCACCGCCTTGATCACCGCGTCGGTGAACTTCTCCCAGCCCTTCGCCTTGTGCGAGTTGGCCTCGTGGGCGCGGACCGTGAGCACCGCGTTGAGCAGCAGCACGCCCTGCTCGGCCCAGTGCATCAGGTAGCCGTTGTCCGGGGCGGGGATGCCCAGGTCGGCGTCCAGCTCCTTGAAGATATTGCGCAGCGAGGGCGGCGTCTTGGTGCCCGGCAGCACCGAGAAGCTCATGCCGTGGGCCTGGCCGTTGTCGTGGTACGGGTCCTGGCCGAGGACGAGCACCCGGACCTTGTCGTACGGAGTGGCCTCCAGAGCGGCGAACTCCTGGCCGCTCGGCGGGAACACCTCGTGCTCCGCGCGCTGGGCCGCCACGAAGGCCGCCAGCTCCGCGAAGTACGGCTTCTCCGTCTCGGCGCCGAGCACCTCGCGCCAGGACTCGGGCAGCTCCAGCCCGCCGCCCGCGCCGGCCTCGACCACGCCCGCCTCGACCGTGTCCGTCACGACATCTACCTCCCACACCGCGGCTGCTGCGCCGCCTGCCCTCTTACACCCCGAACGCTACACAGCCCCACCGACAGCTCACTCCACAGGAGCCGCCCCGGCTGCCCCGGCATCGGCGGCCGCCCGCACCACCCGGACGTGCTCCACCGCGTTGAGCAGGACCAGCAGCCCCGCCAGGGTCACCAGCACCGCCAGTGCCGGCAGCCGCACCATCGCGGGCAGCAGTCCCAACACCACCACCGCGGCGACGATCCGGGTGGTCGAGACCTGGCGGAACATCATCCAGCGGGTGTAGCCGAAGGTCAGCAGGTACAGCCCGCATCCGCCGTACAGCAGCGCCACCGACCCGGCGCCGAGCGTCTGCCACGGGTCCGCGACCGTCTCCTCGAAGCCGACCGCCACCCCGATCACCCCGGCGGCCAGCGCCAGGTGCCCGTACTGGAAGATCCGCCGGACCACGTCCCGCCGGGAGTCGGCGACCTCCACGGCGTGCCGCATCGCGTCCGCCGCGAACACGAAGTACTGCCACCACAGGCCCGCCGAGATGGTGAACGCGGCGGCCACCGCGGTGAGTTCGGCCGCGTCCAGCCGGGCGCCGGCCGCCGAGGCCCCGATCCCGACGATCGACTCGCCGAGCGCCACCAGCAGGAACAGCGCGAACCGCTCCGGCATGTGCGCCGGGTGGTACGTCACCGTCGCGAGCCGTCGCCGGAACACCAGCGGCGCGGCCAGGTCGCAGAGCGCGGCGGCCGCCCACAGCGCCAGCCGCGGCCCGTCCGACAGCAGCCCGCCCGCGAGCAGCAGCGGCCCGCTGACCAGCACGCCCGCACCGTACGGTCCGCTCCAGACGCCCGGGAGGCGGACCAGCAGGAGCAGCAGCACCACCCGGGCCAGCCAGTACGCGGCGCCGAGCAGCAGCCCGCGCCGGCCGTACGCGGCCGGGATGGCGAGCGCCATGAACAGCCCGGCCAGGCCGACCAGCAGGATGCCGAGGCGGTCGCGCGGGTTCTCCACGTCCCGGATGTTGGCCTGCACGGTGGTACCGACCCAGCACCAGTACACCGGCACGAACACCACCAGTGCCCGGACCAGGCCGGTGAGGTCGTGCTGGTGGTGCAGCAGCCCGGACACCTGGGTGATCGCGAAGACGAAGACCAGGTCGAAGTAGAGCTCCGCCCAGGTGACCCGCTTCTCGCCCGGCCCCTCCGTTTCCCCCGTCGTACTCATCCGCGCCCTGCCTCCCCGACCCTACGAACCCGACCGGCCCCACGAACCCGACCAGGCACCACGAACAACGAACCCGTGAAACAACGCGGGCAAGCAACCCGCGAAAACAACCCACGGAAACGAACCACGGAAACGAACCGCGGAAAACGAACCCCGTGAAACGGAGCGGCCCCGCCCCGGCGCTCGGCCGGGACGGGGCTCGCGACAGCACCGCAGAGGCTAGACCAGCTCGACCAGGTCCGCGATCGACTCGACCACCCGGGTCGGCCGGTACGGGAAGCGCTCCACGTCGGCGGCGGAGGTCAGGCCGGTGAGCACCAGGATGGTCTCCATGCCGGCCTCCATGCCCGCGACGATGTCGGTGTCCATCCGGTCGCCGATCATCACGGCGGTCTCCGAGTGGGCGCCCGCGGTGTTCAGCGCTTCGCGCATCATCAGCGGGTTGGGCTTGCCGACGAAGTACGGATCGACGCCGGTCGCCTTGGTGATCAGGGCCGCGACCGAGCCGGTGGCCGGCAGCACGCCCTCGGGGGAGGGGCCGGTCTCGTCCGGGTTGGTGCAGATGAACCGGGCGCCCTGGTTGATCAGGCGGATCGCCTTGGTGAGCGCCTCGAAGGAGTAGGTCCGGGTCTCGCCGAGGACCACGTAGTCGGGGTTGTTGTCGGTCAGGACGTAACCGGCCTGGTAGAGCGCGGTGGTGAGCCCGGCCTCGCCGATCACGTACGCGGTGCCGTTCGGGCGCTGGCTCTTGAGGAACTTCGCGGTGGCCAAGGCGGAGGTCCAGATGCACTCCTCGGGCACCTCCAGGCCCATGCCGGCCAGGCGGGCGCTGAGGTCGCGCGGGGTGTAGATCGAGTTGTTGGTGAGCACCAGGAAGGGCTTGCCGGACTCCCGCAGCCTGCGCAGGAACTCCTCCGCCCCGGGTATCGGCGTGCCCTCGTGGATGAGGACACCGTCCATGTCGGTCAGCCAGGACTCGATGGGCTTGCGGTCTGCCACGTGCGTGTCTCCCGAAGTGTTGCAGCGTCTTGCGTGGGGCCCTGACGCGGCACAGCCTAATCCGCGCAGGTGGCCGGGGACAGGATGTCCCGCTGGACGGGATGTGACGATCGCCCGGCGGATACCGGGAGCAACCGGGCGGCTCGTGATTGAGTAGGCCGCATGAACCCGCAGACGACCTTCCACCGACCGCCCGATCGAACGCTGCGGGTCGGCCTGATCGGCTACGGCCTGGCCGGCTCCGCCTTCCACGCCCCGCTCATCGCGACCACGCCGGGGCTGCGGCTGGACGCCGTGGTCACGGCCAATCCCGAACGCCGCGAGCAGCTGCGCCGCGAGCACCCCGACGCCCGCGCCGTCGACACCCCCGAGCAGTTGCTGGCCGACCGGGACGCGCTGGACCTGGTCGTCATCGCCTCCCCCAACCGCACCCACGCCCCGCTGGCCCGCGCCGCGCTGCAGGCGGGCCTGGCCACCGTGGTGGACAAGCCGCTGGCCGCCACCGCCGCCCAGGCGCTGGAGCTGTGCCGGCTCGCCGAGGCCCGGGGCACCCTGCTCTCGGTCTTCCAGAACCGGCGCTGGGACGGCGACTTCCTGACCGCGAGCCGGTTGGTGCGCGGCGGCGCACTCGGCCGGGTGCACCGCTTCGAGTCCCGCTTCGAGCGCTTCCGCCCCAAGCCCAAGCCCGGCTGGCGCGAGCTGGCAGACCCGGCCGAGGTCGGCGGCACCCTGTACGACCTGGGCAGCCACCTGGTCGACCAGGCGCTGACGCTGTTCGGGCCGGTCGAGACGGTGTACGCGGAGATCGACGTGCGCCGCGACGGCGCGGTGGTGGACGACGACGCCTTCCTCGCCCTCACCCACGTCTCCGGCACCCGCTCGCACCTGTGGACCAGCGCCGTCACCCCGCTGATCGGCCCCCGGCTGCGGGTGCTCGGCGACACCGCCGGGTACGTCAAGAACGGCATGGACCCCCAGGAGGCCGACCTGCGGGCGGGCCTGCGCCCGGACGGCACCCACCCGTGGGGCGCCGACCGGCCCGAGCAGTACGGCACCCTGGGCACCGACGAGTCCCCGATCTCCCTGCCGACCGACCCGGGCGACTACCCCGCCTTCTACGCCGGCATCGCCGCCGCCCTGGCCACCCCCGGCACCCCGCCCCCGGTCGACCCGCGCGACGCGGTGGCCACCCTCACCGCCCTGGAGGCCGCCCGGGCCTCCGCGGCGACGGGGACGACGGTCCGGCTGGGCTGACGGCCGGCCGTCAACCTGGTGCTGCGGCGCTGCCGGACCCGGCAGGAGGCCCTGCGGTACGCGGCGGCCCTGGCGGAGGAGGTCGAGTGCGACGGACCGGCCGCGCTCAGAGCCCGATGATCTCCACCGCCGAGCCCAGCCCCCGGAAGTCCGCCACGTTGCGGGTGTACAGCGGCAACCCGTGGGCGGAGGCGACGGCGGCGATCATCAGGTCTATCCGGCGCGGCCGCGGCTGCCGTCCGGCGGCGATGGTGAGGGTGACCAGGGTCCCGTAGCGGGCGGCGGCGGCCGCGTCGAAGGGCAGCGGGTCGAAGTCGGCCATCGCCGCGCCCAGCACCTCCAGCCGGGCCGCCCGACTGATCGGGTCCCGCGCCATCGAGACGCCCTGCTGCAGCTCGGCGAAGGTGATCGCGGTCAGCTCCGGCACGGCCGGCAGGTCGGCGGGGCTCAGCAGGGCCAGGTCGATGTAGACGCAGGTGTCCAGCACCCCGGCCGGCCGTCGCCGGGATGCCCTCCGGCGCTCAGCCACGCCGCCGCTCGAACGGGTCGTCGCCCTCGTCCCCCACCAGCTCCTCGGGCCCGAAGTACTCGTCGGCCTCCTTGCGCATCTGCTGGTAGTCCACCCGCGGCAGCTTCACGTGCCGCGCCACCAGCTCCTCCGCCGTGAGCCGCCGTCGCCCGGACACCGGCCGCAGCTCCGCGACCTCGACCCCGTTCCTGGTGATGTGGAAGGTCTCCCCCGCCTCCACCGCGTCCATCACCGCGGCGGAGTTGTTCCGGAACTCCCGCTGGGTAATCGTCTTCATGGGATCCACGGTAGCCCCGTGTAGCACCGTCGGCTACACCTCGCACGGCACTGCGGGAACCCGGCAGGTCGTAGGATCGTCCTGCTGAACGTCAGGAGCCGGGACACATCGAGAGGGGGCGGGCCGTGGGTGTCGTCGCGATGCTGCTGGGCCTGCTCCGGGTGTTGACCGGACAGCTGATGACCGACGGCGGCGCGCTGGCGTCGGTCGCCGCCGTGGCGGCCATGGTCCTGGTGGCCGGGGCGGTCGCGGGGGCCTTCGCCGGGGCGCGACTGCTGGGGGCACGAGCCCCGGCCGCGGTGCGCAGCGGGGTGCTGCGACGGCGGGCGTTCCGTACCGCATTCCTTCCGCAGCGTGATCCGGACGCCCGGGGCAGGCGACGCCCCAGGGCGCCGGGGGCGGCCCCGGCGGCCGCGTAGCTCCGCAGTTCCTCCGTACGGCTCCCCGTACGTTTTTCGCGGCCGTCCTCCGCCGATCACTCATGTCCTGAGACCCCGGAGGGCTCGCTTCACCATGTCCGTTCTGTCTGTTCTCGACCCGGCCGTCACCGTCGCCCACGCCGTGGTCTCCGCCATCGCCCACGTCCTGCCGACCGCACTGGCGATCGTCCTGTTCGTCCTCGCCGTACGGCTCTGCCTGCACCCGCTGGCGCGGGCGGCGGCGCGTGGGGAGAAGGCCCGTTCGAAGCTCGCGCCGAAGGTCGCCGAGCTGAACAAGAAGCACAAGAACAACCCGGAGAAGGCGCGCGAGGCACTCGCGGAGCTGTACCGGAAGGAGCAGGTCTCGCCGTTCGCGGGCTGCCTGCCGATGCTGATCCAGATCCCGTTCTTCTCGGTGATGTACCGGCTCTTCACCACCCCGAACGACCTGCTGGACCGCACCCTGTTCGGGGTGCCGCTGGGTCTGCACGTCGGGAACGCGCACGGGGCCGGGCAGTTCGCCGTGTTCGGGCTGCTGTACGCCGGGCTGGCGGCGGTCGGGTACGTCAACTACCGCCGGGCCCGGCGTGCGGCGGCCGCGCAGACCACCCCGCAGCCGGGGGCGTCGTTGCTGCCGTACCTGTCCTTCATCTCGGTGCTGTTCGCGATGCTGGTGCCGGTGGCCGCCGCGCTCTACCTGCTGACCACGAGTGCGTGGTCGGCCTCCGAGCGGGCCTGGCTGTACCGGGGCGGGGCGCCGGTCCCGGCGACCGCGCTCGCGGTCTAGCCCAGCGGTCCAGCTCAGCGGTCCGACTCAGCGGTCTGGCTCAGAAGTGGCGCAGCTCAGGAGTGGCGCACCTCAGAAGTGGCGCAGCAGCTCCGGGAAGGCCGTGAGCTGCAGCGTCGCCTCGTCCGGGCCGAGTTCCTCGTGCTCCAGCACCCAGGTGTGCTCGTGCGGGATGAACACGGTGCGCAGCCCGGCCCGGCGGGCGGGGGCGATGTCGGACTTGGGCGAGTTGCCGATCATCCAGGTCCGCTCGGGGTCGAGGCCGAGCTCGGCGCTGAGCTGCCGGTAGGTGTCCACCGACTTCTCGGCCACGATGTGGATGCCGCGGAAGTGGTGGTCGATGGTGGAGGCCGCCACCTTGGCCTGCTGCTCGTCCTGGTCGCCCTTGGTGAGCAGCAGCAGGTGGTGCCGCCCGGCGAGGGCGGTCAGGGTGTCGGCGACGCCCGGGATCAGCTCGATCGCGCCGCGGTCGGTGAGCGGGGTGAGCAGCTCGTCGATCCGGGCCAGGTCGGCGGCGGCGGGGGTGCGGTCCCCGGCCAGGTGCCCCAGGCAGTCGGCGAGGCTCTGCCGGAAGACGGCGGCGCCGTAGCCGAGGGCGGCGGCGTTGGCGGCCTCGATCCGGTCGAGCAGGGCCCGGGTGGCTTCCCGCTCGGCCGGGGCACAGACCCAGTCCAGGAAGCCGTCGATGACCCGCTCGAAGAGGACGTTGTTCTCCCAGAGCGTGTCGTCGGCGTCGAAGATGAGGGTCTGGTCGGTGTGCATCGGGTTCCTTCGGGCAGGCGGGAAGGGGTTCAGGCGAGCAGACGGGCGGCCCGGTCGAGGGTCTCGCGGAAGTTCTCCTCGGTGGTCCGCTGCTTGGCCTCCTCGATGCTCAACCACTCCAGCGGGGAGGCCGGGTTCTCCGGGCGGGCGTCGTCCGGGGTGTCGGTGGCGAGCAGGAAGCGCAGGTCGGCGTGCTCGTGGGCGGGCTCGACGGGCGAGGCCGGGACGGGCACCACGGCGAGGTGGACGAGGGCGGCGTCCGGCCAGGGGGTGAGGTCGGTCAGGCCGGTCTCCTCCAGGCCCTCGCGCAGCGCGATGTCCAGCGGCAGGCTCTCCCCCGGGTCGCCGTGGCCGCCGACCTGCAGCCAGGCCTGCTGGCGGACGTGCCAGCGCAGCAGGACGCGGCGGGTCGGCGGGTGGACGATCAGCGCGGAGCCGGTGAAGTGCAGCGGGGTGCTGCGGTCCCACGCGTCGGGGGCGTCGGCCCGGGTGCGGACCCGGGCGAGGTCGGCGGTCTCCGCCGGGCCCTGCGGCCGGTGGTCGTCCAGGAGTCGGGCCAGGTCGGGGCTGTGCGGGGCGGTGCCCGTGGTCACCATGGTTTCTGCGCTCCTCGTTCCGCCCCGGGGCCGCGTCGGACCGCGTCAACCGGCTTGCGGGAGCGGGCGATCGGGCCCGGGGGTTCCGGTTCCGGTGGACCCGCGCAGCCTAGCCCGGGGGGCTTCGGTCGGCCCACCGTTTTTCCGCCGGTCACCGGCTCGTCACCGCCTCCTCCACTGCCCTTCCCATCTCCTCCGCACCGTCCTGTCCGCTCTCCTGTTCACCGTCGAACGGGCTGGTCAAAGCAGTGCTCCGGAGGCCGTAGCCTGTGGTGATCGTTACGGGACAGGTGGAGGGATGTCGTCATGGTGGCTGCTCCGGCGCTCGCCGAGTTGCGCGAGGTGTGCCAGCCGCAGGCCAAGCTGCAGAGCCGCAACGGCGAGCACTGGGCGGGCCGGATGTACATGCGGGCGATCTCGCTGCGCACCACCCGGCAGCTGGTACGGACCTCGGTCTCGCCGAACACCCTGACCTGGGTGATGGTGGTGTGCGGGGTCGGCGGCGGTGCGGCCCTGCTGATCCCGGGCCTGGCCGGCGCGGCGCTGGCGGCGGTGCTGTTCCAGCTGTTCCTGCTGTTCGACTGCGTGGACGGCGAAGTGGCGCGCTGGAAGCGCCAGTTCAGCATGGCCGGGGTGTACGTGGACCGGCTCGGCGCCTATCTGGCGGACGCAGCGCTGATGATCGGCGCGGGCGTGCGGGCGGCGCGCGGCGGCTCGGAGCTGTGGGTGTCGGCGGGCCTGGCGGCCGCGCTGGGCGTGGTGCTGCTGAAGGCCTCGACGGACCTGGTCGACGTGGCCCGCGCCCGCAGCGGGCAGCCGCCGGCGGACGAGGAGTCGACCCAGCCGCGCTCCCAGGGCATCGCGACGGCCCGTCGGCTCGCCTCGATCTTCAAGATCCACCGGGTGACCAACGGCATCGAGGCCTCCCTGGTGCTGCTGGCGGCGGCCGCCGTGGACGCCGGGCTCGGCCACCTGGACGCGACGCGGGCGGCGCTCGCCGGGATCACGGTGATCACCTGGGGCATGGTGGTGGCGCACCTGGCATCGATCCTGTCCTCCTCGCGGCTGCGCTGACCCGGCCCGACGGCTCGACGGCTCAGCGGCCCGACACCACCGCTCGACCGGCGGGCTGAGCCGGACTCCCCCGCCGGAGGGAGGGGGTCCGGCCGAAGCCCGTCGGCGGACGGACGCGGCAGGTGCGGCCCGGGCGACAGGGTGGACGCATGACAACGTCTCAGCTCACCGCCGCCGTCCCCGCCCCGCCCCGCTGGGCCGTCCGCGCCGCGCGGATCGCCGCGGTCACCGCCCTGCCGGCCGGGCTGTGGCGGCTCGGGCTGGTCCTGGGCTGGCACGGCGGCTACACCGACGCGGGCTACCACGCGGTGGGCTTCACCGGCTGGGGCGCGGTCTGGCCGGTCGCCCTGAGCCTGCTCACCGAGGCGCTGGCCCTGCTCACCCTCGGCCTGGTCCGGCCGTGGGGCACGGTGCCGCCGCGGTGGATCCCGCTCCTCGGCGGGCGCCCGGTCAACCCGCGCGCCGTCGTCATCGCGGCCTCGCTCGGCGCGGCCGGGCTGATCGTGCTCTGGACGCCGTTCGCCGCGTGGTGGGCGGTGCCGCACCCGAACATGACCCCGCTCGGGCACCTGACGGTCGGCTTCCTCTACCTGCCGGCGGTCGCCTGGGGCCCGCTGTTGGCGGCGGTCACCGTGTCGTACCACCGCCGGCACCGCGCGGCCGCTGCCGAGTCCTAGGCCTGCCCTACGCCGTGTCGGCCGCCTCGTTGCGGGCGAGTGCGGCGAGGACCGTGTCGAGCAGGCCGGGGAAGCGCCGCTCCAGGTCGACCGTGCGCAGCGAGGAGAACCGGCGGTTGGCCTCCTCGCGCTGGGTGATCACACCCGACTCTCGCAGCACCTTGAAGTGGTGGCTGAGGGTGGAGGGCGCGACGTCCACCGGGAAGGTGCCGCAGGCCCGTTCCGGTTCGGTGCGCAGGACTCGGACGATGGTCATCCGGGTGGGGTCGGAGAGCGCGTGCAGGACGTCGTAGAGGTCGATCTCCTCGGTCGCGGGGTGCGCGAGCGCCGGCCGGCGGCGGGTGCTGCGGGGCATGGACGACCTCCCTGATCTGTGATGTTCGACAATCGTCGAAAGTGCGTGGTAGCAATGACCCAGCAATTTCGCCTTTCGTCGAACATCGTAGTGGAGGGGGCGCGAACATGCGCGCACTGGTGATGACCGCAGCCGGCGGAGCCGAGAACTCCGAGGTCCGACAGATCGAGGCACCGCGTCCCGGCCCCGGCCAGATGGCGATCGACGTCGCCTGGGCCGGACTGAACTTCGTCGACGTGATGGCCCGCCGGGGCGACGGCGGCTACACCGCCGAGTGGCCGCACCTGCCGGGCAAGGAGGTGGCCGGTACGGTCCGCGAGCTCGGCGAGGGCGTCACCGGTCTGGCCGTCGGCGACCGGGTGGTGGCCGCACCGGTCGGCGGCGGGCTGGCCGAGGTCGTCGTCGCCGATGCCGTGCTGACCGTCCCGGTACCGGACGGGCTGGAGCTCAGTGCGGCCGCCGCCGCGCCGCTGGGCCTCGCCACCGCCGTCCTGCTGCTGACCGACGCGGGTCGACTGAGGGCCACGGACAACGTCCTGGTCCACTCGGCCGGCGGCGGCGTCGGCAGCGCGATCGCCCAGCTGGTCCCCCTGCTCGGCGGCCTGGGCACGCTGATCGGCACGGTCGGACGCCCGGAGAAGGCCGCAGCCGCCGTCGAGTCGGGCTACGACCACGCCTTCGCCCGCGACGAGAAGCTCGCCGACGCCGTCCGCACCGCGACCGACGGCCGGGGCGTCGACCTGGTGCTCGACCCGCTGGGCACGACCGCCCTGGATCTCGACCTCGACGTCACCGCGCCCGGCGGCCGGATCGTCCTGTTCGGCAACGCGGGCGGCGGCGCTGTCGGCGACCTGCCCCCGCTCGGGCGTCTGATGGCCGGCAACCTCTCCGTCACCGGCTTCAGCCACCGCGCCTTCGCCGCCACCGCCCCCGAGCGCCTCGCCCGGGCCATCCGCACCACCCTCGACCTGCAGGCAACCCGCGGGCTGAGCATCCCGCTCACCGAACTGCCGGGCCTGGAGGCCGTCCCGGCCGCGCACGACGCCATGCAGGAAGGGCGGGGCACGGGCAAGTACGTGGTGCGCGTGGCGGGTTGAGCACGGCAGGCTGAGCAGGGCGGATTGATCGGCGCGGGCCGGGCCGCCGGGATCGGGCGGTCAGACCGTGAAGACCGCCCCTGGATCGGCGTG
Organism: Kitasatospora sp. NPDC018058; assembly: GCF_044327205.1. Classification (NCBI taxonomy): domain Bacteria; kingdom Bacillati; phylum Actinomycetota; class Actinomycetes; order Kitasatosporales; family Streptomycetaceae; genus Kitasatospora; species Kitasatospora sp. NPDC018058. The sequence goes on from NZ_JBIRFA010000012.1 coordinate 99,865, forward strand.
CTCGACGGGCCCCGCGAAGTGGGCCGCGGCGCGGGCGACCGCCCGCCCGGGGGTCACGGCCCGGCCGACGTGGGTGACGACCAGGCGGCGCGCGGCGGCCGCGGTGGCGGTGGCACCGGCCTGTTCGGGGGTGTGGTGCGCCGGGTCGTCACCCTCCGCCTCGCACAGCAACAGGTCGCAGCCCGCGGCCAGTTCGGTGAGCGCGGCGCACGGCGCAGTGTCGCCGGAGTAGACCAGCGAGCGGCCGCCGGCCTCCACCCGCAGGGCGAAGGCCGGCATGCCGTGGTCCACCGCCCGGCTGGTCAGCACCGTCCGGCCGACCGTCACCCGGTACCCGTCGGACAACTCGGTGACGGCGAAGGCGGATTCGACCGGGCTGCGCCGCGCCGAGTTGGTCAGGAAGTCCGCCAGCCGGTCCGCGGTGCCGGGCGGGCCGTAGAGCGGGATCGGCGCGGCGAGCCGGATGTCGGCGTACAGGGCGCCGTAGTAGGCGGTGAGCAGGTCGGCGCAGTGGTCGGCGTGCAGGTGCGAGATCCAGATCGCGTCCAGCTCGTCCAGCCGCGCGTACCGCTGGAGCGGGCCCAGCGTGCCGGTGCCGGCGTCCACCCAGACCCGACTTCCCCCGCCGGACACCAGGTAGCCGGAGCAGGGGTTGTCCGCGCTCGGGTAGGGCGTGGCGCTCCCCAGGACGGTGACTCGCAACCGGTCGTCGGACATCCGGCCAGCCTAGCCGCCCCGGGTGGTCCGGCTCAGGCCCAATGACCCGCGGCAGCGGCCTCGGTGACGAACCGCTCGAACGGGCGCGCCGGGCGACCGAGGGCGCGCTCCACACCGTCGGAGACCTCGGGACCGCGCCCCTCCCGGATGTCCACCAGCAGGTCGGTCAGCCGCCGCGCCACCTCGGCCGGCACCCCGCCCTCGGCGGTCATGCGCTCGGCGAAGGCGACCGGGTCGACGTCGAGGTGGCGGACGGTACGGCCGACGGCGGCGGAGATCAGGGCGACCGCCTCCCCGAAGCCCACCGCCCGGGGGCCGGTGACCTGGTAGGTCTGTCCGCTGTGGCGTTCCTCGGTGAGCGCGGCGACCGCGACCGCGGCGATGTCCTCGGCGTCGACGAAGGGCGTGCGGCCGTCGCCGACCGGCACGGCCAGGACGCCGGAGCGCACGGCCGGCAGCCAGGAGGACTCACTGAAGTTCTGCGCGAACCAGCCGGGTTGGATCACCGTCCAGTCCACACCCGACTCCCGGACGGCCCGTTCGACGGCCTTGAGCGGGTGGTCCTCGCCCGCCCGGCCGACGCCGTGCGCGGAGAGCAGCACAAGCCGCCGCACGCCCGCGCCGACCGCCTCGGCGACCAGGCGCGGGATGCGCTCCCGCCGGTCGGGGCCGGTCCGCACGTCGGGCTCCACCAGGTAGGCGGCGCCCACGCCGACGAGGGCGGGTGGGAAGGTCGCCGGGTCGGCCAGGTCGAGGCGGACGTCGCCGCCGGTGCGGGCGGCCGTACGGACGGGGTGGCCGGCGGCGGTCAGGCGGCGGGCGATGCGGCGGCCGGTCGTGCCGGTGCCGCCCAGGACGAGGATGGTCTTCATGGCCTCCAGCCAACCCGGGCACGGCCGGGCGATCCATGGGAGAACGTCGCCGATCCCTCGGTGATCGTCCAGTCCCGGGCCGCGCCCGCACCGGCTACCGTGGCCGCCATGGACGTGCTGAGCGATCTGCTGCACCGCGCCCGGGCCAGCAATGCGGCCGTCCGGCAGCTGGTCCAGCGGCCGCCGTGGTCGATGACCTTCGCCGAGGCCCCGCCGCTCACCGTGGTCACCGCCCTGGGCGGCCGCGCCTGCCTGCGGCTGGACTCCGATCCCGGGACACCACGGGAGCTGGCCGCCGGGGACATCGCCCTGATCAGCGGCGTCACCGGCGGGTACACCGTCGCCGACTCCCCCGACACCCCGCCGCAGGTGGTGATCCGCGCGGGCCGCAAGCAGTTCCTCGACGGCGCGGCGTCCGTCGGGCAGCACCTGGCGCCCCGCACCTACGGCGACGGCCTGCCCGGCGCCACCACCCTGCTCCGGGGCGCCTACGAGCTGCGCGGCGACGTCGGGCGGCGCCTGCTGGGGATGCTCCCGCCGCTGGCCGTGGTCCCCGCCGGGCCGCGCACCCGGGCGGCGTTGGAGCTGCTCTCCGCCGAGGTCGCCCAGGAGGAGCCGGGCCAGGACGCGGTGCTCAACCGGGCGCTGGACCTGGTGCTGGTGCTCGCCCTGCGGGCCTGGTGCGCCTCCGACAGCGGAGCCCGAGCCCCCTCCTGGTACGGCGCGTTGGCCGCCCCGGCGGTCGGTGACGCACTGCGCCTGCTGCACGGGGACCCTGCGCACCGCTGGACGGTCGCCGAGCTGGCCGGGCGGGTCGGCCTCTCCCGAGCCGCCTTCGCCGCCCGCTTCACCGCCCTGGTGGGCGAGCCCCCGCTCGGATACCTCACCGGCTGGCGGATGGCCCTGGGCGCGGACCTGCTGCGCGACACCGAGGCGACCGTGGCGGCGGTGGCCCGGGAGGTGGGCTACGAGGACCCGTTCGCGTTCAGCACGGCCTTCAAGCGGGCCCGGGGCCTGACCCCGTCGCAGTGGCGGCGGCAGGCGCAGCGGGATCGAGCGGCCCGCTAGGCCGTCGGGGACTTCTCCGGCAGCACCCGAGCCCGGAAACGGGCGAGCGCGGCTGGATCGGCGGCGTCCAGCGCGAGTTGATGGAGGCGCAGGCTCATCGCACGGCGTCCTCGCAGAGCATCGACCACCACGGCGGCTGCGGCACGGACCGGTCCTCCCGGCACGCGAGCAGCACCCCCGGGCCGGGGCATAGTCCGGGCCCGCCCGGTGTTCGGGGCAGGCATGACCAAGATTCTGGTGATCGGCGCAAACGGCAGTGTGGGCAGGCACGTTGTGGCTTCGCTGGCCGAAGGTGGGCACGAGGTGAGGGCGTTGGTGCGAGACGGCGCCAGGGCCGACCTGCCCGCGGGGGTGGAGGCCGTGCGGGGGGATCTGGCGGCGCCGGAGAGCCTGGTGAACGCGCTGCGGGGCGGGGTGGAGAGCGTCTATCTGATGTGGCCGGGGATCCCGGTGCAGCCGCGGGTGGTGGAGCTGATCGCCGAGCACGCCGAGCGGGTCGTCTATCTGTCGGCGGACGTGGCCGACCTCGCGGACGACGAGCCGGCGGTGATCTTCCACCAGGAGATCGAGCGGTTGATCCGCAAGTCCGGCCTGGGCTGGACCTTCGTACGGGCGATCGACTTCGCGGGCAACATGCTCGGCTGGGCGGACCAGGTGCGCCAGGGCGTCGTCCGCTGGCCGTACGGCGAGGCGCGCCGCTCGCTGGTCCACGAGCAGGACATCGCGGACGTGGCGGTGGCGGCGCTCACCGAGGACGGGCACGACGGCGGTAAGTACGTGGTCACCGGGCTGGAGTCGATCGCCCACGCCGAGCTGGCGCGGATCATCGGCGAGGAGCTCGGCAGTGCGGTGCGCTGGGAGGAGCTGGCGCCGGAGACGGCCCGCGAGCAGCTGACGGCAGCTTGGGGGAACGCGGCGTTCGTGGAGTCCCGGCTGCGGGCGTGGGAGGCGTTCGCGCGCGAGCCGGAGCGGGTGACGGACACGGTGGAGCGGGTGCTCGGGCGTCCGGCGCGCAGCTTCCGCTCGTGGGTGCGGGACCACGCGGAGGACTTCCGGTAGCCGCCCGCCCGGCTCGGGGCCCGTCGCACGCCACGGGCCCCGACCGGAGACGGCTGCGCGCTCAGGCGTCGAAGGTCAGTACCGCCTTGCCGTGGAGCCGGCCGGCGAGCAGGGCGTCGACGGCGTCCGCGGCGCCGTCCCAGCCGCCGCGCCAAGTGATGCCGGGGTCCAACTCCCCTGCGGCGACGCGGTGGGCGAGCCAGGTGAGGTCCCGGCCGAGGCCGGTGCAGGCGAGCAGGAAGAAGGTCACCAGGCTGCGGTCGTGCCGTTCCTGGTCGCCGAAGAGCGCGCCGAAGGGGAAGTCCTCCCCCTGGCCCGCGATGTGCCCGGCGGCGACCAGTGTGCCGCCTGGGCCCAAGACCCCGTAGGCCTCGACCAGTTGGGGCCCGCCGACCAGGTCGATCACGCCGTCGACGGGCCGCGGGGACTCCTTCGGCGTGCCGACCACCTCGTGCGCGCCCAGACGCCGCAGCAGGGCACCGTTCTCCGCCGGCGCACCGGTGGACGCGATCACGTGCGCCCCCGCGGCGCGGGCGAGTTGGACGGCGTACCGGCCGACCCCGCCGGTGGCCCCGGCGACCAGGACGGTACGGCCGAGCAACGGCCCCACGCGATGCAGGGCGCGTAGGGCGGTGGCGCCGGCGACCGGGATGGTGGCGAGTGCGGCCGGGTCGGCCCCGGCGGGCGCGATGCCGATCAACTCGGTGTCGACGGCGCGCAGTTCGGCCCAGGCGCCGGCGGGCATCAGGGTGACCACCGGGGTGCCGACCGCCGGGCCGGAGCCGTCGGCGGCGGCACGCTCCACGACTCCGGCGGCGTCCCAACCGAGGACCGTGCCGTCGGCGGCCGAGTCGAGGGCGAAGGCGACCTCCCCGTAGTTGAGCGAGGTGGCGGTGACCCGGATCAGCGCCTGGTGCGGGGCCGGTTCGGGGTCGGGGGCCGTACCGAGGCGCAGGCGGCCGGGGGCCGAGTCGTCGACCAGAAGTGCACGCATGGAAGATCCTCCCCAAGATTCTGCCACTGAGTGGCATAAGCCTACAGGTGGCATTCGCTGCCTCGATACACTGATCGCGATGACTCCCGAGAAGGCCGCCGAGCCCCAGGCCACCGCGCCACCGGACGCCGCGTCGCCGGACACCGCGCCGCTGGACGCCGCATCCGCGCCCGCGAAGCTGCCGCTGCGCGAACGCAAGAAGCTGCGCACCCGGCAGGCGCTGATCGACACCGCACTGGAGCTGTTCGGCGAACGCGGCTTCGACGGGGTGACGCTGGACCAGCTGTGCGAGACGGTGGAGGTCTCCAAGCGGACCTTCTTCCGCGCGTTCAGCAGCAAGGAGGACGTCGCGATGGCGCCCACCCAGGACCTCTGGGCGGTGTTCCTGGAGGTGCTGGAGAACTGCCCGCCGGGCGGACGTCGGCTGGTCTCGCTGTACGAGGACGCCCTGGTCGAGTCGATCGACCGGATGCCGGCCGAGGGCTGGGCCGAACGCGTGCTGGCGAGCCGGAAGTTGGCCGCCCGGACGCCCTCGATGAACGCTCACGGGCTGGCCTTCTGCGACCGGGTCAGCCGGGAGGCGGTGGCCGTCGCCGGGCGGCGCTTCACGCTGGACGCGGCCTCGGACGACGCCGCCGAGCTGCGCGCCCGGCTCGCGCTCGACATGCTGCTGTCGGCGTTCCACCAGGCCCTCGCCGGGTGGGTGGCACAGCCGTCCGGGCACACCCGCGAGGACCTCACCCGGCGCCTGCGGGCCGCCGGCGCGGAGCTGCCGGGAGCGCTCGCCGCGACGGTGGCACCGCGCGGCTGACCGGCCCTGCCGAGGCGTCGCGCTACTCGGCGGCCTCCAGCAGGGTGCGCAGGAGGTCGTCGAGCGCCCTCCCCGGATGTGCCGGGCTCCCGGTTCCCCGAAGGCCCGGCGCCGCCGGTGGTCAGCCCCGCAGGACCGCCAGTTCGATCTCCCGGCGCGTCTCGTCGCCCGGCACCGGCACCGAGACCCCGGAGTGCTTGAAGCCGGCCCGGACGTACATCGCCTCGGCGCGGGCGTTGTCCTCGTGGACGAACAGCCGCGCCCGCTCGATGCGGGGCTCGGTGAGCGACCACGACCAGTCCTGGGCGGCCCGGATGAGCTCGTGCGCCAGGCCGGTGCCGCGCGCCTCGGGGCGGACGTAGAAGCCGACCAGGTGGGTCTGCGGGACCTCGATGACGTCGCCGCCGAGGGCCCCCGCCCCACCGGGCCGCTCGACCAGCACGGTGATGGTGCCGAGCCAGCGGCCGTCCCCGGCCTCCGCGACGAGCTGCCGCACGGTGCCGCCCTCGGCCGCGCCGGTGGTGCGGGCCTGCCAGAACTCGTCAGGCTGGGCGGCGGCGTTCTCGTACGTGTCGAGGAAGGCGATGCCGGCGACCGGGTCCCGCAGGGCGTCCAGTCGGATCGCCTTGACCCGCTCCCACTCCTCGGCCCGTACGCCTCTGATGTCGGTGATCACCGCACGATGATCACCAGTGCCGACGGCCCTGACAACCCCCTTGTGCGGCCGCCGACGTGTGCGCTTCCTCTCCCTGGACGTGACACCGGCCTGCAGGAGGTCCTCGGGCTTCAGGGGCGCTTGAAGGCGTCCACGGCATGGTCGGGGACCTCGATCACGATCGAGTGCATGCTGTCGACCCTCGACACGATCGCCTCGCGCGGGCCCTGGCGCCAGACGTCGCTGCCGTAGAACTCGTCCTCCTGGGCGCGGTGCCGCTCGACGGAGTCGAACGCCCGGATCAGATAGGCCTCTTCGTGTCCGTCCTCGGCTACGAGGGAGGCGCCGTGGTCAATGACCCGGATGCCCGCGGCTTCGAGGAGCGGGACGGACTCCTCGGCCATCACGCGGACGAAGTCGGCGCCGGTGCCGGGCTTCAGGCGGTAGGTGCGGATTTCCATAAACACAGTGGTTCCCCCGGTGGTCATGAGTGGTCGGTTCGCGTTGCGACTTCCTGCGCGGCGGGTCGCGGGAGAGGGCGGGCGGTCACCCGACCAGCGGTTCGAGATGGGCCATCGCGTCGGCGAAGTCCTGGTCCAACTGCTCGTAGGCGGCGGGATCGCCGGAGGTCACCGCATCACAGCGCGTGGCGACCTTCTGCAGGTCGCTGAGGACCTGCGCCCACTCCTGCGGCGCACCCGCTTCCGGCTGCAGCCCGTTGACCGTCGCCGCCATCGCGGTACACGCCTTGCCGACGGCCTTGGCATCCCCGTTCGCGCTCGTGATGGTGCCGGCCATCGGGATCACCGCGGAGGTCACCGTGTTGAACTGCGAGGACTTCAGGGCCCAGGCCTGTACGGCGCTGGTGCTACCGCTGGGGCTGGGGCTCCCGGAGGCGGAAGAGGAGGCGGGAGGCGCGGCCGCCTCCGTGGTGGCAGCGACCGCCGCGGTGGCCACCGCCTTGCTGCTTGCAGGAGTTGTACTGGCGCAGCCCGTCAGTGCTGCAGCAGCGGCCACGAGCAGACATGCTGCGGTGAGGCGACGCATCGGCTTCCTTCGGTCGATGGGTGGGGCGACGCGAGACTGTATCCGTCGCCCGTCCCGATCGCTCCTCCGGTGCCTCGCTAGTGCTCGGTGCCGTGGTAGATCCGCTCGATGACGGCGGCCGAGAGCATCGGATCCTGCCCCACTCCGTCGACCATGATCACGTACTTGTCGTCGGTCCACATGCAGCTGTAGTCATCGCCCTCACGCACGCCCTGCGAGCCGGTGGCGCTGCAGTACATCGCCCCGGGCAGCGAGGTCGGGACCTTCTTGCCCGGGTTCATGACCGGAACGAGCCTGGTGTCGGACGGGTTGGCCTGCGCTTCGCTGAGCACCCGCTGGAAGGTCGTCGTGGACCCGGCGATGACGACCATCCAGCGTGCCTCGTGCTCGTCACCTCCCAGGTTCTGGTCCGAGAAGACATTGGGGACGACGCCGTACGCTGCCATCTGAGGGTTCTCCAGGCCGTTCTTGGTGAGCGAATCCCGGAAGCGATCCCACTCCGGGACATGGTCGGCCGTCGTAGTCGCCCTCAGGGCGGCACCCTCCACCGAGGCGGGGATGCGTGGAACGGCACCGTTGAGTCCGGGCCCACCGAGGTAGTGGATCCCGAGCGCGATCAGGCCCGCCACGATGACCAGGACGGTGATGACGATGCCGACGCTGCTGCGCTTGACGACGGTCTTGTTGTGCACGTCGCCGCCGACCAAGACGTTCCCTAACCCGACTGCGGCCTGTCCGGCACCGCCGACGCGGGCACCCTCCCCGACGTTGACCGTCGGGGGTCCAGGTGGCGCCGGCGGGGCTTCGACGGGCCGCTGCAGCTGTTCCAGGCGCGCGGCCAGCGCCTGGGCCAGGGCCGGGTTGAGACTGAGCAGCTCGTTCACCGCCTCCGCCAGGCGCTGTTTGGCCTCGGCGTCCTCGGGAGCGCTGTCGGCCCGCTCGGCCGCCTGTGTCCAGCGCGGCAGCTGCCCGAGTCCTTGACGCACCCAGTCGACGGCCTCGACACCCAAGGCGGTTCCCGCAGCCCCGGCGGCGCTGGACGCCGCCTGCGTCAATGCCGCGACCACAGCCGCGACCAAGTCGACACCATCCCCCGAACTCAAACCCAACCCCCTACCCCGGCCGACGAGTTGGATCCAATGTGGCACCTGTTCGTCAAGTGCGACAGGGGAGCGGCAAGGGAGATGGAAACGCCACCACTATCGGTGGTGGTGGCCGGCGTCCCGGTTGTGCCTGTACTCGCAAATGAGGGCGAGGAGGTTGATCAGGGTGCTGGCCGGGATGTTGCCGAGGTTGACGAGCGGACGGCCCTGGAGGTTGATCTCGCCCGGGTTCACGGAGGGCCAGAGCAGGCCGACGGGGGAGGCCGTCTCACCGTGGCGCCAGGCATTGACGATGAGTTCGACCATGGCGAGCTCGGCGTCGGCGATCAGGGAGGGGGACCAACCGACAGAGGTCATCGCGGAGTTGAGGGTGTCGCGGGAGAGGGTGAGGGAGGGGGAGTTGAGGTTGCGCACAGGGGTCTCCCAGGGGAGGAAGGGTGAGACCGGCGGATGCGTCGCCGTGAACAAGCCCACCGGACATGGGTGTTCTGCGGTGCCGAGCGGCGTTACTGACGATCCGTTCGGTGATCGGTGCATCACAGACTGTAGGGCATGGGATGGCACATGTGCGACCACTTCTCACACATGTACCCCTAAATGCGGCTGGACTCGCTGTAGCGCCCCGGTGGATGCTTGAGCACATGCCACCTACCCCAAGTGCACGCAAACAGCGGGTTGGCATCGAGCTGAGGAAGATGCGCGATGCCGCCGGTACGACCACCACAAAGGCGGCCACAGTCCTCGGCGTGGACCGCACGAAGATCACGCTCATCGAGCAAGGGACCTACTCGGTGTCTCCCGAACGAGTAATCGCCCTTGCCCGCAAGTACGGAGAAGCCGACTCCGAGTACGTCGACGCACTCGCGGAGATGGCGGGCGACAAGACCAAGGGATGGTGGGAGGAGTACCGCGGCTCCGTTCCGCAGGGTTTTCTCGACATCTGCGAGTTCGAGCATCACGCAAAGGGCATGTACTCCTACCAAATCTGCCATCCACCCGGCCCCATGCAATCGGAGCGCTACAGCCGCGCGATCTTCCAGGACAATCAGGTCCGGCTGACTCCGCGCGTTGTGGAGACACGGGTCGAGCAACGGATGCTGCGATCCGAGATGTTGATGGCGAAAGGCACCCATCCATACACGGCGATCGTCCACGAGGCGGCTCTGCGCATGCAGTTCGGCGGTCGCGACGTGGCACGGGAACAGCTGGACTGGATGCTGGAGTTGTCCCAGCTGCCACATGTCACGCTTCGAGTGATCAGCTTCGCAGCCGGAGGCTTCAAGGGACCTGGCCAGGCGATCTACTACGCGAACGGGCCCGTACCAAGGCTCGACACCGTCAGTTATGACTCCATGGAGGGGCCGATCTTCCTCCACCTGGCTGAGCACCTGGAGGAGTACCGTGCGGTCGTTGACCAGATGACCGATAGGTCTCTTTCGGTTGAGGACTCCCGCGATCTGATCGCGAAGATCAAGAAGGAGATATAACCGATGGAGAACCGCTCCTGGATTCGGCCCAGCGCATGCTCCAACGCAGGCAACTGCCCGGAGGTAGCCATCACCCCCGACACCGTCTTCGTCCGCAGCAGTCTCTTGCCCGCCGCCATCGCCCAACTCACCACCGACGAATGGCGCGACCTCGTCTCGGCCATCCGCGACGGCGAGTTCGACGTGTGATTCCCCCACACCGGGCGGGCCGTTCGAGGAACGGCCCGCCCCGCTCCTGACGCCGCCTCCACCGGCCCCACCCGGCACACCGTCCGACCCCGCGCATAGGCTGGCGATCAAGCGAGGAGGCAAGGAGCGGAACTGTGCGGATCGAGCGTCACCAGGTAGACGAAGCAGCCGTCTCGGCGGCCCGCGAAGGCTTCGCCAACCGGATCGGAGGCCAGGTCCACTCCTACTCGCGGGCCGGCCTGATAACCGCCACCGAATGGCGGCTGATCTCCGAGGAGTTCCTCGACTACCTCGGCGCCCTCTCCCTCGACACCCCCGACCTCCACACCCCCGAGGCCAAGGCCGTCCTCAAGGACGCCACCGAGGCCGCCGCCGGAGCCATCACGTTCGCCGCGTACTACCCGCGCTGTCCCTTCCACGTCTTCCTCGACTACCCGAACTTCGGGATGAGCTACGACCGCAAGGACCCCGAAAACGCCGACGACACCGCCCACGCGAGCATCGTCCTCCCGCAGCGCTGGCTCGACGCGCTCTGCCTCGCGATCCTCTCCGACAAGGTCGCCCGGCACGGCGAGGCCTTCTTCCACACCTGGCAGGACATGCCCGCCGGCGCGGGATACTCCGCAGCCGAACTCGTCGACGGCTTCATGGCCCACCTCTTCGGCGACATCCGCGACCACGACACACCCGACCCCGCGACCGCCGAACAGAGGCTCGCCGCCATCGACGTCGCGCTCGCCCGGATCGAGGACCGGGACAGCGAAGCCGCCCTCGCCCTCCACGCCCTGCGCGCCGTGGCCGCCGAGGACCGCGCGGCCTTCGACTCGGGCCTGACCGCCCTCCTCCAGGCCCGCCCCCTCACCCCCACCGCCCGGCCGAGCAGCCTGCTCCCCCTGCTCCCCCTCGCGCTCGCCGCACTCGCCCACCGGACCCACGGCTGGACACCCTCCGTCGACACCGACTACCTCCCCCACGCCCTCGTCACCAACTTCGAGCCCCCCGGCCGCACCACGGTGACCTGGCCCGCCCGCGTCGACCGTCCGACCCCGGCGCTCCCTCTCCACCCTGGCAGCGAGGCCCATTTCGAGAGCTCCGTCCAGGAAGCGGTCAACCCCTCCCCCGACGACCCCCACGCCGTCGCCCACCTCGCCGACGCCCTGTCCCGGCAAACGCTCCTCTTCCAGGTCCGCGCCTCCCAGACCCCCGACGTCACCGACACCCAGCTCGCCGACCTCCGCCGCGCGTCGCAGATCGGCGCAGCCCTCTTCCGGATCGCCCTCGCCGAACCGGGCACCAGCGTCGAGGTGGTCATCGACGGCCGCACGGTCGCCTTCCCCGCGACCCGGGACGACAGCACCCACCCCGGGCGCTGGCACTCGGCCCTCAACTTCGCCCTGATCACCGGCGTCCGCGAGGACCTCGCCCCGCTCGTCCTCGCCGGGCCGACCGGCTCCGCCGCCGACCGCTCGGTGTACGCCGCGTACCGCGTCGCCCTGCACGACTACTTCCGGGCCGTCGACCCCGCACCCGCCACCGAGAAGGCCCTGTACGAAGCCGAACTCGCCAAGGGGTCGGGCTTCCCCGCGCCGCCGGTCGCCCTGCTCGCCCGGCTGGTGGACGGCGACCAGGACGGCTTCAACCTCGCCCTGCTCGACGCCCTGGAAGCCCACCGCGACCACTACTCCGTCGCCGACCGCCCCACCGATCCCGACGCCGCGATCGACCTCGACGTCCTCGCCCTCGCCTGCCACGCCCGCCGCCGCGGTTGGGCGATCAACGTGGAGTCCCCGTACCTCCCGCCGCGCCTGCTCCGGGCGGCCGAACGCCGCTGAGGCGGGCCCCGCACCCCGTGGTTCGTCACATGGGTCTTGAGCTGCTAATATTCTTCCTGTCGCGAGGGAGAGTGATTCCTCGTCAGGCGTCAGCGGTGCTACCAGAGCACGTCCTACTTTCAGTAGGAAGAGTCCGTGCGACCCGGGCCTGGCGCTCCATTGTCGGACGGGGTCCGGTACCTACTCAGGTACCGGACCCCGTTCGCGTTCGCGGCCGGGGGAAGGAAACGGCATGCCACACGCGGCAGGTCTGCGGATCGGTGATGACGTACGGGTCACCGGCGGGCCGTTCACGGATTTCACCGGGCCCGCGGTGGCCCTCGACCCCGACCGGGGACGCGTGCAGCTGACCGTGGACATCCTCGGCGACATCCACACGATCGACATCCCCCGGTCGGATGTGGTCCGGGTCGGCTGACCCCCGCCCCTCCGCCCGAAAACCGTTACCGGGCAAGGGCCCTGCTCGGCCAGCATGGCGGCCATGACGAGCGAGACCGGCCCTGGATCACTGGGCCTCTGCGTGGTGGCCAACGTCGCACGGGAGACCGGCCACGGCGGCGGCGGAACGGAGATCCGCACCGGGCTGCGGCACTTCGCCCCCGGGGCCAAGGTGTGGGTCGGCCCCCTCCGGTGGGACAACGGCAGCCCGAGCGTGCCCGTCGTCGGCAGGCACCGGGGCAACAGCCGCCGCTACATCTCGATCGTCGTCCCGCGTCGGCACCTGGAGAGCTTCCGGGTCCGCGCCGTCTACAGCCCCGCCCTGCTGAAGGCGCTCGGCGGCGGACCGCTCTGGACGGCGGAGCACGCGGAGAGCTACGTGCGGTACTGGGGCACGCCGAGGCTGGAGACGCAGATCGAGGTCGAGGGTGAGGACTTCACCCGCTGGGCCCCGCCGGTGACGGATCCTCCGCCGATGGAGCTGGAGTTCGAGGGCGCGACGTACCACCTGGCCCACTTCAACGGCAGCCGCGCCCGCTACTCGCCGCTGCCGCCGCCCGCGGAGCCGTCTCCGCCGCCGATCGGACAGGCCGACGTCTGAGAGCTCACCGCGCCGCCCCCAGACGTCGGAACCGGAGGATCAGACCGCCGGCAGCGCCTTCCAGTCCTGCCAGGAGATGTCGCGTCCCAGGTAACGCGGCCGCTGGAACGGCCAGTCGGCGGCGACCCACTGCGGCACCAGGGCGTCCAACGCCTGCTCCACCTCGCCGCCGACCAGCTCGTCCACCACCCACCACGAGAGTTCGCCGTCCGCGCCGGTCCGCTCCGGCGGGTCGATGTAGACGCAGCCGAGGATCGCGGTCTCGGCGCGGTCGAGCAGGACGAAGTTGAAGGACTGGTGGGCGGCGATCTCCCGCTCGTGCCGCGCCAGGTCGATCCGGTTCGCCTCGAAGGTCATCGTCTCCGCGGGCCAGCCCCAGGCCGGGCCGAAGATGCCCCACAGGCGCTCACGGGAGCCCATCACCGCCGGATAGTCGAGGGCTGCGTCGGCCTCCGTGATCGGACGCAGGTGGTAGTCACCGCTGAGCAGGGGGACGTGGACGGGGTGGACGAAGTCATCAGGCAGCCAGGTCATGGCGTCGAGGCTAACCAAGGACGGGCGGCGGGATCCTGGCATTTTCACGGCCCCGGGCCGACGCGGTCACCCGGCCGCGGCAGGGGCGCCGGCCACCTGCCGCTCGCTCTCCTCCAGCCAACCGAGGTACCACCGGGTGAAGGTCACCGGCTCGCCGCGCACGTCGAGCAGTGGGGCGAGGTCCTCGTCGTCCACCCGGTCGTCGGACCAGATCCGGCCCCGCTCGGGGCCGCTCAGGATCAGCCACTGCCGGGCGGCGCAGCCGAGATGGGAGATCACGACGGCGCCCGCCGTGCGCTCCGGGGCGAACATCACCGGCACCCAGCGTTCGTCCCAGGCCTCGACGGCGTCGTCGAACTCCTCGATCTCCTCGAAGTCCTCCTCCTCCGGACGCTCCGCGAGCAGCGCCCGCACCAGTTCTGGGTCCGGGCCCTGCCGGGGGAACGGCTCGGCCAGCCGGGACAGGTCGGCCAGGTCCGCGCCGTCGCCCTCCCAGCGCCAGCGGCCCTGCACCTTGCGCACCGGGAACACCCCGTGCGCCGGACCGGCGCCGCCCGCGCCGACGTGCAGCAGGAACTGCCGGTACTCCTCGGGCAGTTCAGCACCGGTGCGTGCTTCGAACTCGGCCAGCTCGGCGGCCGTCAGCGGCTCGTCCAGCCGGAACCGGTGCCCGCTCGAACCGAACACCACCACGCTGCGCGGATCGGCGGCCAGCGCACCCACCCGCTCCCGTACGCCCGCCCACGTCGCGTCCCCGGTTTCCTGCCGCGTGTCCTCTCGTTCGACCATGGGCACGCAGCCTAGACGGAAGACCGGACATCGATCCCTGTTGAGCCGGGGGCCGGTCAGGCCGACGTCTGCTCGGCACCGAGGACTACGACCAGCGCCCGATGGCACCCGGCTCCGTGATCTCTAGGCTCGCAGCCATCGCCGATCACGGACCCACGCCCCATCGCCCCGTCCGCCCCATCGCCCCATCGCCCCATCGCAAGGAAGTAGCACCATGCCGGCTGACGCCACCGCTCACATCCGCATCGCCCGCCCCTCGCGCGACCTCCGCGCGGCGGAGGACTTCTGGATCTCGGGGCTCGGGCTCGACGTCCTCTACCGGCACGAGACGGACGGCACCCCCGGCGAGCACTCCCTGCTCATGGCCGGCTGGCCCGATGCCGCCTGGCACCTGGAGCTCGTCCACGACCCCGCCGCGCCGATCGAGCCGCGGCCGACCGCCGAGGACCTCCTGGTCGTCTACCTCGGCGAGCCGGTGCCGGACTCCCTGGTCGAGCGGCTCGAACAGCACGGCGGCAAGCGGGTCCCCGCCCACAACCCGTACTGGGACACCTGGGGCGTGACCGTCCAGGACCCGGACGGCTATCTGCTGGTGCTGTCCACCCGCTCCTGGTCCAACGCGTAGGCCCTCACCGGGCGCGACGGCGGCGCAGTTCTCCCAGCCACTCCCGCACCTGCTCGTCGTCGTGCAGGTACGGGCCCTCGGGGCCGACGGGCAGATCGATGCCGTAGAGGAGGCCCAGCGCCCAGAGGGAGAGCGCGTCCCAGCCGAGGTCGTCGTCCAGCAGCCAGCGGCCGGCCCAGCGGTCGGCCTCGTCCCGGCTCACCCGGCCCTCGGCCACGGCGGCGAACCACCGCTCGATCTCGTCCAGGTCGGGCTGGTCGGTGCCGCTCATCCGTCCTCCTCGCTGCCGGCCACGGCGGGGCCGAGGTCGGCCGGGAGGTGGGCGACGGCCAGCGCGACGGCCTCCTGCGCCGTCGCGGCCTCAGCGATCAGGCCCTCGTGCGGGAACCGCTGCACCCGGTAGGGGCGGCCGTTGTGGGCGGGGACGATCGCGACCGCCGCCCTGGACGGGACGCCGGTGTGGCCACGGAAGCCGAGCACCCAATGGCTGGAGAAGGGGTACAGCTGCCGCAGTCTCGGTTCGGCGTGGGCGGCCTCCACCAGCAGGCCGAACTCGGTGAACTCCGGCTCTTCGGCGGCCTCTTCGCGGATCCGCCGCCACTGCACCCCGACCGCTGCGGCGGGCCCGCGCTCGTGGGCCTCGGCGAGTTCCGTGAACTCCAGGAAGGGCAGTCGGTCGCGCAACTCCCGCAGGCTGTCGCCGCTCCCCCAGGCCACTGCGGCCCGAACGATGTCCCGGAGTTCGGTCGCGCCTCCCGTGATCATCTGGACGCCTCGGCTCCACCCCGTCACGCCGAACCAGCGCTGCTCGGCCCCGATGTGGACGTGGAGCGGCTTGCGTTCGGGGACCGCGGCCGCGATGGCCGCCGAGGTGTCGCCCCAGTTTCCGGGCAGCACGGTGAGGTCCACGGCCAGCTCGGCGGCCGTCCGCTCCAGCGCGGCGGCGAGGGTGCCGGCGGCGAGCAGCTCGGGGTAGAGGTCAGGCTTCACCGCCACAGTCTGGCGATACGACTTCCGTAAATCCAGAAAACGGCTTGATCCCATCGCTCCCGCATGAACCCGACGCAGGCCGGTTTTCCGCTACCGAGGGCAGGGGTAGGGCCGAGACGTTCGCACTCCGACCATCCCCATGTCCGATGCGGAGGCGAATCTTTGAGATTTTCACGGAAAGGACTTCACATGAACAGGATCGTCCGTAACGCCCTCGCGACCGTCGTGATGACGGGCGCCCTCACCGCCGCCGTCGCCCCCGTCGCCATGGCCGCCGAGCAGACCCGCTCGGTGGCCGGGATCCAGGCCCAGGTCCGCAACCCGAAGACGGTCAAGGCCGACGCGTACAACCAGGCCCGCAGCATCCTGGCCAACGCCGGCAGCCAGACCGCCGCCAAGTCCCACCCGATCCACGGCAAGAACGATGTCCCGGTCTCCTACGGCACCAGCCTGCTCGCCTCCGCGCGCGACGAGTTCCGGGCCGCGGACAAGAAGCTGCCGCCGAAGGACAAGAAGTCCGACATGTCGATCGCGCACTACAACGCCATCCACAGCGCGGCCAAGACCATGGGCATCGACACCTGGTGACAACCCCGGCCTGACGACGACCCCGGTCTCCTCCGAACGGGGCCCGGCTCTCCTTCAGAAGACGGAGAGCCGGGCCCTTCGTCGGGAGGAGGACCGCCGGTGGCCGCCGATGCGAGCGTGACGGGCATGACCACAACTCATCCGTCCCGCCACCGAATCAGCGCGCGGATCGGCGTACGGGTCGCCGCTGCCGCACTCGCCACCGCCACCGTCGCCACGCTCGCGCCCAGCGCCGCGGCCGCCACCCCGGTCGTCCCGCCGCAGGGCTCGGCCGACTTACGGCCCGAGCTGAAGTCCATGGTCGAGCAGGGCGTCAGCACGGCCGCGTTCGCGGAGATCCGCGACCACGGCCGGGTCACCTGGCGCGGCGCGGCCGGCACCGCCGACCTGGACACCGGCCGACCGGCACGCGCCGACGGGCGGTTCAGGATCGCCAGCGTCACCAAGACCTTCGTCTCCACCGTCACCCTCCAGCTGGTCGGCGAAGGGCGGATCGAGCTGGACGACCCGATCGAGCACTACCTGCCCGGCACCGTACCCAACGGCGACCACATCACCGTCCGACAACTCCTCAACCACACCAGCGGGCTGCACAACTACCTGGACGACCCGCACGTCCGCTCCACCACCGAGGCGGGCAACCGGGAGTTCCTCGCCACCGGACGCTGGATCGCGTACACGCCGGAACAGCTGCTGGCCATCGGCACCGCCATGCCGCCCTACTTCGCGCCCGGGCAGGACTGGCACTACTCCAACACCAACTACGTCGTGATCGGCATGCTCATCGAGCAGGTCACCGGCCGCAGTTGGCGGGAGGAGGTGACCGACCGGATCATCCGGCCGCTGGGACTGCGCCACACCTCCCTGCCCGACTCCTCCACGGCGATCCCCGGACCCCACGCGCACGGCTACTTCAAGTTCCCCGAGGGCCCGGGGGACGTCACCCGGCTCTCCCCGACCATCGCGGACGCGGCCGGCGCCGGGATCTCCACCACCGACGACCTCAACCGCTTCCACGAGGCGCTGTTCGGCGGCCGGCTGCTCGCCCCGGCGCAGCTCGCCGAGATGACCACCACGGTGCCGGTCCCCGGCGGCAACGGGGGCGAGTACGGGCTCGGCGTGATCCGCGAAAACCTCTCCTGCGGCCAGGTCTGGGGGCACACCGGCGACATCCCGGGCTACTCGACCGCCGTGCTCGGCACGCGGGACGGCAGCCGGCAGGTCACGCTGTCGTACAACGAGTACGACAAGAGCGACTCCGGTAAGTCCGACCGGCTCTACCAGGCCGTCCTGGAGAAGGCGCTCTGCGGCAAGGCCTCCGGCTGACGGTCGACGGGCTCCGCACGCCCGGGCGGCTCACCGGGCTCACTGGGCGCGCGGGGCCCTCCGGGCTTCCCGGCCCGCATGACCGAACAGGCCGAACCGGCCGAACGCGCCGAACGCGCGGTGGAGCGGGGCCGCCGTAGCGAAGACGAAGAGCCCGAAGAGGGTCATCACCGGCAGGCCGACGAACCGGAGGTAGTCCAGCGGGTGGTGGACGAGGCCGTCCCAGTTCCCCCACCAGTTCGCGAGCAGGTCGGCGACCATGATGCCCGCACCGAGGAGCGGACCCGCCGGACGCGCCCGGGCGACCCAGACGGCGGCGAGCGGGTCGAGGACCAGCAGGGCGTGGAAGAGCAGTTGGCTCGGCAGCGGCCAGGAGTGGAAGGCGTGCAGGCCGCCCGTGAACACGTCGTAGGCGTGCGCGCCGGTCCCTTCGAGGAACCCGATCACGTACACCGCTGCCACCCACCGCGCCCAGCGCGGCTGCGTCCCCCATCGCATGGCACCACTCTAGGCCGCGGCCGCCGACGGGCCGGGGCCGCCGGGCTCTACCGCGTCGCCACCCGGGGCTCGCTCAGGCTGCCGTCCGGGCGGACGTCGAAGACCGTGAGCGCCTTCCGCCCCGTCACCGTGATCTGGTCCGGCCCGGACCAGTCGACGCGGACGAAGTCGTCGGCACTGGTGTCCCAGACGCCCATGCTCCAGTGACGGGCGGACCAGCCGCTGCCGGCCACCACCTCCACCCGGTAGACCGGGTCGATCGAGAAGGCGACGTTGGTGACGGTCAGCACCCGGTCCTGGCGGTTCGGACTCACGAACCGGTCGACCCGCCCGCCGTAGCCGCCGAACACATACGTCATCACCGCGAGCGGCAGCCCGAGGCAGACGAGCGCCGCCAAGCCGCCCGCGAAGCCGACCTGCGACCGCCTGGTGCGGACTTCGCGCTCGACCACCAGCGAGGCCACGACCAGCACGACCGCCGTCCCGACCAGCAGCACCGGGCGGTCGAGCCGCCGCTCGACCTCCACCAGCCCGCCCGACCGGGAGGCGTGCCGGCCCGCCAGGTACGCCAGGAGCGCTGACAGCGCGACGCCTCTGAGCCACCACGCGATCCGCTTGCGGCGCCTCGCCGCCATCCGTCCCCCCGGGTGCCTTTTGCCGATCTTTGGCGCGGACTTTACTACAGGGGAACTGTGACGGCTCGGACGGCAGTTGTGCCACCGCAGGTCAGTGCCCGTGGCCGACCGACAGCCGACGACCCTAGGGCCTGTCAGCGACTATCGGGGCCGCACCGAGGAGTCGCCCAGGCGGCCGTCCGGGGTCACGGTGAAGACCGCGATCTGGTGCTCCGTGGTCACCGTGATCCGGTCCTGCGCGCTCCACTCGGCACGTTGGAGGTAGTCGTGCTCGCCGTCCCAGGCGCCCAGGTTCCAGTGGCGGGCGGACCAGCCGCTGCCGGTCAGCAGCTGGACGCGGTAGACCGGGTCGATCGAGAAGGCGACGTTGGTAACGGTCAACACCCGGTCCGGATGGTCCGGGTGGACCTTCCGCTCCACCGACGGCTCGGAGATGACGGAGACCGACGACGCGACCGTACCGATCATCCCCGCGACGACGAACGGCGCCAGGACGGCCGCGAAGCCGATCTGCGACCACCTGGCGCGGAACTCGAACTCGGCCACCGCCGAGACCACCAGCATCACCACCGCCGCGCCGCCCAGCAGCACCGGATGGTTGAGCCACTGCTCGACCTCCACCAGCCCGCCCGACCGGGAGGCGTGCCAGCCCGCCAGGTACGCCAGGAGCGCCGCGGCCGCCCCGCCCCTGAGCCACCACGCGATCTGCTCGCGGCGCCTCGCCGTCATCCGTCCCCCCGGGCGGTCTTTTGCCGATCCTTGGCGCGGACTTTACTACGACGGTCCGTCACCACCACGGCCCGGGCGGCGGGTTGTCCCACCGCCCGGGCCTGGTGCGCTACCGGCCGTACCCCCGTCACCGCCGGTAGAAGACCCTCCGCGACCAGAGGTAGCCGACCAGCGTGAGGCCGGTGCACCAGGCGAGGGCACTCCAGCCGCTGGTGCCGATCTCGGTACCCATCAGCAGGCCGCGCAGGGTCTCGATGATGGGGGTGAAGGGCTGGTACTCGGCGAACCACCGCAGCACGGTGGGCATCGAGTCCGGCGGGACGATCGCGCTGCCGATGAACGGCAGGAACGTCAGCGGCAGCGGCGTGTTGCTCGCGCTCTCCGGTGTCTTCGACACCAGTCCGATCCCCGCCGATATCCAGGTCAGCGCCAGGGTGACGAAGAGCAGCAGCCCCGCGGCCGCGAGCCACTCCACCGGGCCGGCGCTCGACCGGAACCCCATCGCGAAGGCTGCGGCGATCACGAACACCAGCGCGACCACCGTCTGGATCACACTGCCGACCACGTGCCCGGCCAGGAACGCCGACCGTGATACCGACATCGTCCGGAACCGGTTGACGATCCCCTCCGTCATGTCGACGCACACGCCCACCGCGGTGGCGACCGATCCCGCCGTCGCCGCCATCAGCACGATCCCCGGCGTCACGTAGTCGATGTAGCTCCCGCCGCCGATGCCGGCCCCCAGCGCGCCCCCGAAGGCGTAGTTGAAGAGCAGCAGCATCATCACCGGCATGACCACGACGGAGAAGGTCATCGCCGGATACCGCTGCGCCCGCTTGAGGTTGCGCCGCAGCATGGTCAGCGAGTCGCTGACCACATAGGTCGTCGCGCTCATGCGCACCTCTCGATGATTCGCTCGGCGCGGGCGTTCGCCCACGCGCACCTCTCGATGACTCGCTCTCCCCCAGCCTTCGGCCGGGGGTACCCCCATCGCTCGCTCATCGCGCACCCTTCCCGGTCAGTGTGAGGAACACGTCGTCCAGATCGGCCGTCTCCACGACCAGCGACTCCGCTTGCACGGACGCGTTGTCCAGCGCGTCCAGCACGGCCTTCACGGTGAGGACGGAGTTGTCCCCCGGGATGTCCAGCACCAGGGCCTCGGCGTCGGCCGTGGCGTAGTCGAACAGTGTGGCGGCGACGCCCAGCCGGGCGGCGTCGGCGAACTGGAGCCGGATCCGCCCGCCGGGGACGATCCGCTTCAGCTCGTCGGCGGTGCCCTCGGCGACGATCCGGCCGCCGTCCAGGACGGCTATCCGGTCGGCGAGTTGGTCGGCCTCGTCCAGGTACTGGGTGGTGAGGAAGATCGTCACCCCGCGGTCGGCGACCAGCCCCCGGATGATCTCCCACATGGTGCGCCGGCTGCGCGGGTCCAGCCCGGTGGTCGGCTCGTCCAGGAAGATCACCTGGGGGTCGCCGACCAGCGTCATCGCCAGGTCGAGCTTGCGCCGCATGCCGCCGGAGAAGGTGGCGACGGGCTTGCGCGCGGCCTCGGCGAGGTCGAAACGGCTCAGCAGGTCCTCGGCTCGCCTCCGCCCCTCCCGACGGCGGAGGTGATTGAGGTCTGCCATCAGCATCAGGTTCTCCTCGGCGGTGAGCAGGTTGTCCACCGCCGAGAACTGGCCGGTCACCCCGATCGCCTTCCGCACGCCGTCGGCCTGTCGGACCACGTCGTGCCCGGCCACCTGGGCCGAGCCGCCGTCCGCCGGGATCAGGGTGGAGAGGATCTGCACGGTGGTGGTCTTGCCGGCGCCGTTCGGCCCGAGCAGGGCGAAGACGCTGCCGGCCGGGATGGACAGGTCGATGCCCCTGAGCACCGCCTTGTCCTCATAGGACTTGGTCAGCCCTACCGCGGAGATCGCCGCCATCAGGCCCTCCGGATGGTGACGCTGCCGACCTGGGTGTTGGCGCGGACCTCGACGGTCTCCCGGGCGTCTCCCGGGCCCTCCGCCTGGCCGAGGCTGTTGCGGACACCGCCGAACTTGCTGTGCACGTCGAGCCAGGCCGCCGTGCCCTCCGCGATGCCGACCTCCAAGTCCCCCACGGCGGTCTGCAGGGAGACCTTGCCGCGGACCACCTGGCCGAGCCGGATGTGGCCGTTCGCCGACTTGGCGTCCACGCTCGCCTCGGCGAGGCCGACGTGGATCCGGCCGTTGGAGGAGTTGGCGGTCAACTCGCCGTGCACCTCGTCGATCTCGGTGTCGCCGTTGTTGTTCTTGACCGTCAGCGAGCCGCCGACGGAGCCGACCTCGATCCGGCCGCCGCCGGTCACCTCGGCGTCCCCGGCGACCGTGCCGATCCGGACGTCCCCCATATCGGTCTTGAGCCGCACGCTGTCGGCCCGGTCGACCTGGATCCGGCCCATGGACGTCTTCAGCCGGCAGTCGCCGAGTGGGCCCTCGGTGACGAAGTCCGCCATCGGGGAGTCGGCGTGCACCTCGGAGCCGGAGGGCAGCTCGACCAGGATCTCAATCGAGCCCTTCTTGTTGGAGAACACGGTGCGCTGCTTGGGGCCCTTGAGGGTGAGCCGGCCGCCGGAGAAGTCGACCTGGGTCAGCTCGGCGGCCTTGACGTCCGCGTCCCTGGCCGCGTTGGCGGGCCGGACCTCGATCACCGCGTCGGTGCGCTTGCCGGCGCGGATCCACACCGTGCCGATCTCGAACTCAAGGGAGGCGGAGATCGGTCCGTCGGTCTCATACGTAGGCATGGCTGTCCCGTCCTCTTGACTCGTGTAGGTGTTCCCGCTGGTCGGAGCGGGGGTGACGTTGAAGGTGCGGAAGGTGGCGCGGCTGCGGAAGTGTCAGTGGACCCAGCCGGTGAAGCCCTGGCCGCCGGCACTGCGCGAAGTCCGGGTGCCGAGGCCGGAGGCCGGGCGGGCGGCGGGCCGGCCGCCCTCCAGCGCGCCGGCGACGGCCCGGACCAGCCAGGCGTTAAGGGAGAGGCCCTCCTGTCCGGCGGCCTCCTCCGCCCGGGCCTTGAGGTGCGCGGGCAGGCGCAGGTTGATCCGGGCGGTGCCCGACTCGTCCGACTCCGACACCGACGGCAGCGCGGCCGGCGCCACGGGTGGCACCACCGGAGCCACCGGCGGCACCACGGGCGGCACGTCGCCGTGGAAGGCGCCGGAGCCGGGCGGCGCGGTCACCACGAACTCGGGGTCGAGCCCGCGCAACCGCACGTCCACCGAGCCCGGGGCGAGGTCCCGGGTGACTTCACCCATGGCGGCCGAGAGTGCGTTGAGCAGGGTGAGCCGCACGGCCGACTCCAGCGGGAGCGTCAGCCGGTCGGCCAGCGCCCGGGCTTCCTCCCCGCCGGTGGCGGCGGCCACCGCCAGCTCGTTCCGGAGGTTTTCGACGTACGGCGTGAGGTCCATGGCTCAAGCATGGCACAGAGGTGGTGCCATGTCGAGCCATTCATGGCGCCACTTTGGCGTCACACTCGGGAGCCGCTGATGCCGCCGCCCCGGAAGCACCCGGCCCACCCGGCACCACCCCGCGCGGCCCGGCACCGGGAACGCGGGAACGGCGCCGGAAACGGAACCGCCCCGCCGGCCGAAGCCGACGGGGCGGTCACAGGGGAGGGGTCAGCGCTGCCAGCCCGCCAGGTAGGCGTCGATCTCACCGGTCAGCCGCGCCTTGCCGGCCTGGTCCAGGAAGGAGGCCTCGACCGCGTTGCGCGCCAGCGCCGCCACCCCGGTCTCGTCCAGCCCCAGCAGCCGCGCCGCCACCGCGTACTCGGTGTTGAGGTCGGTGCCGAACATCGGCGGGTCGTCGCTGTTGACGGTCACCAGCAGCCCGGAGTCCACCATCTGCTTGATCGGGTGCTCCTCCATCCGCTCCACCGCCCGGGTGGCGATGTTGGAGGTCGGGCAGACCTCCAGCGCGATGCGGTGCTCGCCCAGGTGGTCGAGCAGTGCCGGGTCCTTCACCGCCTGGGTGCCGTGCCCGATGCGCTCGGCACCGAGCTCGCGGATCGCGTCCCAGACCGTCTGCGGCCCGGTGGTCTCGCCCGCGTGCGGGACGGAGTGCAGGCCGGCCGCCCGCGCCCGGTCGAAGTACGGCTTGAACTGCGGCCGCGGCACGCCGATCTCCGGGCCGCCCAGGCCGAAGCTGACCAGGCCCTCGGGGGCCAGCTCGGTGGCCAGCCGGGCGGTCACCTCGGCCGACTCCAGGCCGGCCTCGCCCGGGATGTCGAAGCACCAGCGCAGCACCACGCCGAGTTCCTTCTCGGCGCGCAGCCGGGCGTCCTCGATCGCCTCCATGAAGGCGACGTCGGGGATCCCGCGCTTGACCGAGGAGTACGGGGTGATGGTCAGCTCGGCGTACCGGATGTTCTGGCGGGCCATGTCCTCGGCCACGCCGTAGGTGAGCGCGCGGACGTCCTCGGCGTCACGGACGAGGTCCACGACGCTCAGGTAGACCTCGATGAAGTGGGCGAAGTCGGTGAAGGTGAAGTACTCGGCGAGCGCGGCCGGGTCGGTCGGCACCTTGGACTGGCCCCGGTGGCGGGCGGCCAGGTCGGCGACGACCCGCGGCGAGGCCGAGCCGACGTGGTGGACGTGCAGTTCCGCCTTGGGCATCCCGGCGATGAACGCCTCGATGCTCCGGTCAGCGGTGTTACCGGTGGGGTTTCCGATCCGACTTCCGTCCGGCTGGACCACGGTGGTTCCCTTCTTCCTTCTCCGCGCCTTCTCCGCGCCTTCTACGCGCGTATCGCGCATGTGGGCCCAGGATAGGCCCAAGTCGCTGCGGCCGACCGGGGACGTCGGGGATCACCCCCCGAGCGCGACCGCCACGGTGTGGATCAGCAGCCCGGCCAGGGCGCCGACCACCGTGCCGTTGATCCGGATGAACTGCAGGTCACGCCCGACGTTGGCCTCGATCTTGCGGGAGGCGTCGTCGGCGTCCCAGCTCGCCACCGTCTCGGAGATCAGCGAGGTGATCTCGGTCCGGTAGGTGTCGACCAGGTACTGGGCGGCGTCCTGCAGCCACCCGTCCACCTTGGCCTGCAGCTTGGCATCGGTGGCCAGGCGCTCGCCGAAGCGGCGCACGCCGTCGCGGATGCGCCGGCGCAGTTCGCTGTCCTCGTCCTCGGCCGCGCTCACCACCAGGGTGCGCACGGCCGCCCAGGTGGAGTTGATCAGGTCCTGCACCTCGGGGCGGGCCAGCAGCTCGCCCTTGGCCCGCTCGACCCGGGCGATGGTCTCCGGGTCGGTCTGCAGCTCGGCGGCGAAGTCGACGAGGAAGTTGTCGATCGCGCCGCGGGCCGGGTGGTCCGGGTCGTCCCGGATGTCGGTGACGAAGCGCAGCAACTCCTTGTAGACCCGCTCGCCGACCTGGTGGTCGATGAACTTCGGCGTCCAGCCCGGGGTCTTCTGGGAGACCTTCCGGACCACGTCCTCGTGGTTGGCGACCAGCCAGCCGTGCGCCCGGACGGCCACCAGGTCGACCACGCCGTGGTGCCCGCCGTCCGCGACCACCTTGCCCAGCATCCGGCCCATCGGCTCGGCCACCGAGGTGGCGGCGGCCCGCCGGGTGACCGCCTCGGCGACCACCGCCTGCACGTCGTCGTCGCGCAGCACCGCGAGCACCCCGCGCAGCGCCGCCGAGGCCTCCTTGGTGACCCGCTCGGCGCTGCCCGGCGCGGCCAGCCACTCCCCCAGCCGGCGGCCGATGCCGAGCGCGGCGAGCCGGCCGCGCACCACGTGGCCGGAGAGGAAGTTCTCGCCGACGAAGTCGCCGAGCGAGCGCCCGAAGGCGTCCTTCTTGGTCGGGATGATCGCGGTGTGCGGGATCGGCAGTCCGAACGGGCGGCGGAACAGCGCCGTCACCGCGAACCAGTCGGCCAGCGCGCCGACCATGCCCGCCTCGGCGGCGGCCGCCACGTACCCGGCCCAGGCGCCGGCGCCGTCCGCCTTGGCCCAGGTGGCGAGGGCGAAGACCAGGCTCGCGAAGGCCAGCAGGCCGGTCGCGATGGTCTTCATCCGGCGGACGCCGCGTCTCTTCTGCTCGTCGGCCGCGGTGAACCGGACCCCGGGGCCGGTCCTGCTGAAGGCTTCGTCACTCACCCCGCCAGTCTGCCCGTTGCCCGGCGCGGACGGGGGCGTGCCTCGCGATCACGCGCTCCGGACCCCGGCGATCACGCGCTCCTGGACCTGGGCGACCGCCCGCTCAGCCTTGCCCCCCGTTCACCGAGTCGGCGAGCCGACGCCACAGCGGCGAGCGCCGCAGCCCGCGCCGCAGCTGCTCCGGGACGATCCCCCGCCACAGCTGCTGGGCCAGGTTGAGCCGCGGCGCGGCCTCGACCAGTGGCTCCTCGCGCAGCAGGAACAGCCCGTCCGACAGGCCGAGCCGGGTGTCCCGGAAGGCCGGGTAACCCGCGTAGCGCCGCCGCCCGTCCGCCACCACCGGCGGTTCGCCGTGCGCGGCCTCGTAGCGGATCTGGCCGCGCAGCGCCTGCGGCCTTACGGCGGCGGCGAGTTCGAGCCGCACCCGGGCGGCGACCGGCAGCCGGTGGTACACCGCGCGGGCGTCGAACAGCTCGATCATCCGGCCGACCTCCTCGCACACCCGCCGCTGCAGCCCGTCGTCCAGCAGCAGGAAGCCGTCCTGGAACAGCCGGGGCACGTCCCAGGCGAAGCTGCGGGCCAGAATGGCGTCCAACTCCTCGCCCGGTGCGGCCAGTTCGACCGCCATCTGCTGCAGCGCGAAGATCCCGCGCAGCCGGTCCAGCACCCCGGCCCGCTCCGTGACGTCGCCCGGGTCCTCGCGCGGCACCAGGAAGCAGCAGTCGTAGTCGGCGAGCACGGACACCCGGCGCGCCCGCAGACAGGCCTCCAGGGCGAACGGCTGTTCCGAGAAGACCTTCAGCCCCTCGTTGCGGCGCAGCCCGTGGCGCCGGATGAAGTCGAGCCGGAACAGCTTGGTGTCGGACAGCACCCAGGCCAGCGCCGAGTCGGTGAAGCCCACCGACTCGGCGTTGGCGTGGAAGATGCCCTGCGGCACCAGCCGCCCGTTCACCCCGACCTGCTTGGGCACCACCACGTCCGAGCCCCAGTCGTCGGCGGCCGCGACCAGCCGCTCCAGCGCCTCCGGGCCGAGCTGGTCGTGGGCGCCGAGGAACAGCACGTAGCGGCCGCGGGCCAGCGCCAGGCCGCGGTTGCAGGGGGCCGCCGGGCCGCCGGAGTCGGGCTGGTGCACCACCCGGAACAGCCCGGGGCGGCGGGCGGCGTACTCGTCCGACAGCGCTTCGCCGCCGTCCGTGGAACCGTCGTCGACGACCACCACCTCCAACCGCCCCGGCGCCAGGGACTGCCCGACCAGCGAGTCCAGGCAGGCGGTGAGGTGCGGCATGGCGTTGCGGACCGCGACCACCACGGTCACGTCGGGTACGGACATCGGGCGGCGGGCCTCCGGTGCGCGGTTCGGCGAGGGTTGCACCGGTCAACTCGGCAGCCCGCCGGGGAGTCACGTGCCCTCCCCGGACGGGTGACGGGCCCGAACGCGCGCCCGAGGAAGCGGGATCAGCCGATCGCGACCTCGGCGCACATCAGCCGAACGCGACCTCGGCGTACATCCGCGCGATCACGTCCTCGATGGCCGGCTCGCGCACCGACAGGTCCGCCAGCGGGTACCGCGCCGCGACCGCCGCCACGATCGGCGCCGCGCTCTCCTGCGCCGGGAAGGCCAGCCACTGCCGCGGCCCCTCGACCTTGACCACCCGCGCCCCGGCCACCTCGATCGGCGGCCGGGCCTCGGCGAGGTCGACCACCAGCGTGCGCTCGCTGCGGCCGGTGGTGTGCAACCCGTCCAGCCCGCCGTCGTAGACCACCCGGCCGTGGTCGATCACCATCACCCGGCCGCAGAGCTGCTCGATGTCGGTCAGGTCGTGGGTGGTGAGCAGCACCGTGGTGCCCCGGTCGCGGTTGACCTCGCGCAGGAACTCGCGCACCTTGCCCTTGCTGACCACGTCCAGGCCGATGGTCGGCTCGTCCAGGTAGAGCACCTGGGGGTCGTGCAGCAGCGCCGCCGCGAGGTCGCCGCGCATGCGCTGGCCGAGCGAGAGCTGCCGTACGGGTGTGTCCAACAAGCCTTCCAGGTCGAGCAGTTCGACGCAGCGGCCGAGGTTCTCGCGGTACCGCCGGTCGGGGATGCGGTAGATCCGGCGGGCGAGTTCGAAGGAGTCGCGCAGCGGGAGGTCCCACCACAGGGTGGTGCGCTGGCCGAAGACGACGCCGATCCGGCGGGCCAGCGCGACGCGTTCGCGGGCCGGGTCGACCCCGGCGACGCGCAGCCGTCCGGCGCTGGGGACGAGGATGCCGGTGAGCATCTTGATGGTGGTCGACTTGCCGGCGCCGTTGGGCCCGATGTATCCGACGCACTCGCCGGCCTCGACGGTGAAGCTCAGCCCGTCCACCGCGCGCACCTCGCGCTTGGTCCGGCTGAACCGGCCGGTGCGGGCCCGCACGGTGAAGGTGCGGTGGACGTCCTGGAGTTCGATCAGTGCCACGGTGATTCCTTACGAGGGGTACGGGTGTTCAGCTGCCGGTGCCGCGGTAGGCGCGCAGTCCGGCGCGCCAGGCGAGCCCGGCGGCGGCGACGCACAGCGCGGCGGCGACCGGGGAGGCGTACTGGAAGGCGGTGGGCAGGCCGAGCGGGTCGGGCCGGCCGAGGATGCGCAGGGAGGGCAGCCAGTTGACGAAGGCCAGCGGTACGCCGAAGACCACCCCGGCGACCAGTTCCTTGGCGAAGATGGTCGGCGGGTAGTGCAGCAGGGTCGCGCCGCCGTAGGTGAAGGAGTTCTGGATCTCCTTGGACTCGCCCCACCAGAACTGGACGGTGGCGCCGCCGATGTAGATCGCGCCGAAGATGACGCTGCCGCACACCAGCAGGACGGGCACCAGCAGCACCCGGTCCCAGGTCCAGTGGACGTCCAGGGCGGCCAGCGACCAGACCAGCACCACCGCGGCCTGGAGCGGGCGGCCGAGCCGGCGCAGGCTGAAGCGTTCGGCGCACAGCTGGGAGAGCGCGGGCGCGGGGCGGATCAGCATGGTGTCCAGCGAGCCGTTCATGATCCGCACGCCGAGGCCGTCGGCCGAGCCGACCAGCAGGTTGGCCATGCCGAGGGAGAAGGTCGCGGTGGCGTAGAGGAAGGCGATCTCCGGCAGCCTCCAGCCGCCGAGTTCGTCGGTGTGCCGAAACATGATCACCAGCACGACGAAGTCGAGCGAGTGGGTGACCAGGCTGGCCAGCAGGTTCAGCAGGAAGGAGGCCCGGTAGGCCATCATCGAGCGCATCCACATCCGGGCGCAGAGCCACCAGGAGCGGACCGCCCAGGAGGTGCGGGCGACCAGCGGCTCAGCCACCCTGCACCACCACCCTGCGGGTCGCCAGCCACTGCGCGCCCCGCCCGGCGGCGAGCAGCGCGACCGCCCAGCCGAGCTGGAAGCCGAGCGCCCCGAGCAGCCCGGTGCCGCTCGCGCGCTCCAGGAAGACGTCGGTCGGCACCTTGATCAGCGCGGCCCAGGGCATCGCCCGGCCGAGGTCGCCGAGCCAGCCGGGGAAGAGCGCGATCGGCAGCAGCATCCCGGAGAAGAACATCGAGACCACCAGCATCACCGCGCGCACCCCCTCCGAGTCGTGCAGCCAGAAGCCGGTGATCGAGACCAGGAACCGCAGCCCGAAGCTGACCAGCAGCGCGAGCAGCACCGAGAGCAGGAAGAACACCCAGGTCAGCGGCTGCTCGGGCAACCGGCTGCGGAACACCAGCGCGCCGACCAGCATCGGCACGGTGCCGCGGATCAGCGCTTGGAAGGCGGCCCGGCCGAGGTCGGTGGCCAGCCACCAGCCCTGGAAGTCGACCGGGCGGTAGAGGTCGACGGCGATGTCGCCGGAGCGGAAGCGGTCCTGGACGTCGTCCTGGAAGCCGCCGCCCCAGACCGCGATCGTGACCAGCAGGCCCTGGCTGACCCAGATGTAGGTGACGGCCTGGCTCTGGTCGTAGCCGCCGAGGCCGGGGCGGGCCTGCCAGAGGGCCAGGAAGGAGGAGGCGAGGATGATGCCGAAGACGGTGTTGGTGAAGGTGCCGGCCAGGGTGGCGGCCCGGTAGGTGGAGTAGCGGCGGAAGGCGCCGCGGGCGACGGCGGCGTAGAGCCCGAGGGAAGCCGCGGTGTGGCGGACGAGGGGAACCGCGGGACCGGTATCCGGGGGCCTCGCCCCCACAGTGGCAGGATTCTGCATATTGTCTCCTTGTCGACAAATACGGGCAGACAGCTGCCCGCACGCGCGTCGGCGCACGCTCCAACGGCTCCGACCGGCCGTACCCGGGGGTGCCGGGCCAGGCGGGCGGAGCTGCCAGAAGCAGGTGCGCTATATGGTTTGCACCTTTCACCGTACCGCCGGGCCCCCCGCCCCACACCCGAATTTCCGACGTACCCCGGGACGCACGACCCGACCAACGCAACCGCGCAGTTCAGGCACCCTGCGGCCACTGATCTGACGTCAAATAGCAGATAATCTCGCCATGACCTTGAGCACCCGACGCCAGGCCAAACGGGCCGCCCGCCGCGAGGCCCGCCGCGCCCTCCCCCTCTGGCGCCGGCTCCTGCCCACCTGGCGGGTCACCCTCGGCACCCTCACCGCGCTGCTCCTGCTCGCCGTCGGCGCCTTCGCCGTGCTCTACGTCATCGTCCCGGTGCCCGACCCCAACGCCCACGCCGTCGCCCAGAACAACATCTACCTCTACTCCGACGGCACCACCGAGATCGCCCGCACCGGCGCGGTCAACCGCACCGACGTCACCATCGACCAGATCCCGCTGCAGACCCAGCAGGCCGTCGTCTCCGCCGAGGACCGCACCTTCTACCAGAACCGCGGCATCGATCTGAAGGGCATGCTCCGGGCCGGCTGGAACACCCTGCTCGGCAAGGGCATGCAGGGCGGCTCCACCATCACCCAGCAGTACGTCAAGAACTACTACCTGACCCAGGACCAGACCTTCGAGCGCAAGGGCCGCGAACTCTTCATCGCCCTCAAGGTCGACCAGCAGCGCGACAAGAAGGACATCCTCGCCGGATACCTCAACAGCAGCTACTTCGGCCGCGGCGCCTACGGCATCCAGAGCGCCGCCCACGCCTACTACGGCGTCGACGTCTCCGGGCTCACCCTCGGCCAGGGCGCCTACCTCGCCTCCCTGCTCCAGGCCCCCAGCCTCTACGACGTCAAGACCGCCACCCCCGCCAACCGCGAGAAGGCCATAGCCCGCTGGAACTACGCCCTCGACGGCATGGTCCAACTCGGCTTCCTCACCCAGGCCGACCGCGCCGCCACCACCTTCCCCGACCCGATCGACCCCCAGCCCGCCACCGGCCTCTCCGGCCAGGCCGGCTACCTGGTCGGCGTCGCCGACGACTACCTGATCTCCTCCGGCATCATCGACGCCCCCACCCTCAAGGCCGGCGGCTGGCGGATCACCACCACCTTCGAGAAGCCCAGGCAGGACGCCTTCGTCAAAGCCGTCCAGGACGAACTCACCGACGAACTCGACCCCAAGGCCCGCCCCACCACCGACACCGACATCCGGGTCGCCGGCGCCTCCGTCGACCCCGCCACCGGCCGCGTCGTCGCCGTCTACGGCGGCCCCGACTACGCCAAACAGCCCTACAACGACGCGCTGCGCCAGGACAACCAGATCGGCTCCACCTTCAAACCGGTCGACCTCGCCGCCGGCCTGATCGCCCAGCACACCCTGGACGGCCGCCCGATCACCACCGAGAGCCGCTACGACGGCAGCAGCGAACGCCCCGTCACCGGCGGCCCCACCCCCTACGCGCCGCCCAACGAGGACGACGTCGACTACGGCAACATCACCCTGCGCTACGCCATGGTCAAGTCCGTCAACTCCGTGTACGCCCAGGAGGGCGTGGACGCCGGACTCACCCGCGTCCGGGAGACCGCCGTCAAACTCGGCATCCCCGACAGCGTCCGCGGCATGGACCCGGCCAACACCTCGATGACCCTCGGCACCGCCACCCCCAGCGCCCTCGACCTGGCCGGCGCCTACGCCACCTTCGCCAACCACGGCGAGGCCCACACCCCGTGGTCCGTCCTCAAACTCGAACGCGTCAACCCCGGCGGCGCCGTCGACGTCCCCAAGATGCCCGACCACAAGGCCACCACCGCCATGGACCGCAGCATCGCCGACTCCGTCACCGACGTCCTGCGCGACGTCGTCAGCCCCCGCGGCACCGGCGCCGCCGCCCTCGACCTGAACCGCCCCGCCGCCGGCAAGACCGGCACCACCGACTCCAACCTCTCCGCCTGGTTCGCCGGCTTCACCCCCGAACTCACCACCACCGTCGGCCTGTTCCGGGAGAACCCGAAGAGCCACGCCAAGGAGCCGCTGGCCGGCACCGCCGGCCTCACCCGGATCAACGGCGGCGCCTTCCCCACCAAGATCTGGACCGACTACATGACCGCCGCCCTGAACGGCACCGCCACCCAGCAGTTCGACCTGCAGACCGGCCGCACCAACCCGGACCCCGGCAACTGGACCCCCACCGGCACCCCCGGCAGCACTCCCCCGAGCACCGGCCCCACCCCCGGCAACGCCACCGCCACCACCGGCGCCCCCGCGCCGACCACCCACACCCACGCCCCCAGCGCGCCGCCCGCCACCACCGGCGCCCCCGCGCCCAACCCGGCCGCCCCCAGCCCCCAGAACCCGCAGCCCACCCCCAGCCCGGAACAGCCCAGCCCCACCGCCCGGCCCACCCAGACCCGGCCGACCAAGCCCACCAGCCAGCCCACCGGCACCACCGGGCCCACCAACTCGGCCACGACACCGGCGCAGTGAGCTACCGGCCGACCCGGTGAGCTAGCCCTTCGCGACCAGCTCCCGCTCCAGCGGCGTACGGAACCGCGGCGTCACCCGCACCTCCCCCAACCAGCCCGCCAACCGCTCCGCCTCCGCCGCCACCGCCCGCTCGGCCTCCACCCCGACGTCCCGGAACAACCGCCACACCAGCCCGCCGTCCGCCCGCTGCGCCCAGCCGCCCACCACCTCGCCGCACCACCACACCGTCGGCCCGGCGTTGCCGGCCCGGT
Source organism: Kitasatospora sp. NPDC018058 (assembly GCF_044327205.1). Classification (NCBI taxonomy): domain Bacteria; kingdom Bacillati; phylum Actinomycetota; class Actinomycetes; order Kitasatosporales; family Streptomycetaceae; genus Kitasatospora; species Kitasatospora sp. NPDC018058. The sequence goes on from NZ_JBIRFA010000012.1 coordinate 132,609, forward strand.
CGAACAGCGCCGGCACGTCCTCGGGCCGCAGGTACCAGTCCCGCCCGCGCCAACCCATCACCGCCGGGTCCAGTGCCGGCAGCAGCGCCGCCCAGGGCTCCGGCGCCGCCGTCGGCACGTCGTCCCCCGGCAGCACCAGCGCCGCCGAGCCGTCCGCCAGCGCCACGTCCCGCGCCCCGACGTCCGCCAGCGCCTTACGGACGTCCCCCAGAGTCCAGCCCGTCCACCACTTCACGTCCTCGACCGTCGCCGGACCGTACGCCGCCAGCCAGCGCCGCACCACCTCCGCCTTCGCCTCCCGCACCGGCACGTCCGGCCACTGCGGCACCAGCGCCCACGGATAGCTGCTGCTCAGCCAGGAGCCGCGCGGCCGGCAGCGGCGCACATGCCCGTCCGAGGCCAACAGCCGCAGCAGCCGGCTGCCCACGCTCTGCCGGTTCTCGTACGGCTTCCCCGCCGACATCAGCATGCTCTCGCGCAACTGCGGCACATCATCGCCGAGTTGCTTGGTCGTCGCCTCGCCACGCCGCGCCAGCGCGGCCAGCACCTCGCGCTCCGTCTCCGCCAACCGCGCCTCGTCCCAGCCCTCGGCGTGGTCCCGCAGGTGCTTGAGCAACGTCGCCCGCTCCTTCACCGCGATCGCCCGCGCCGCCGCCGAACTCACGTACGGGGCGAAGCCCTCCGTCACCGCGAAGATCGTCCGCCGCATCGACAGCAGCTTCACCAGCGAGACGTCCCCGTACAGCGCCCGGTCCACCTCCGCCGCCGAGGGCGCGGCCAGCCGCGCACAGGCCGACAGGTACACCGTGGCCGCGTCCGTCGCATGCAGCCCGACCACCGCGTCGGCCACATCCTCCACCCGCGCCGCCCGCCCCGAGGGCGCCAACAGCTGCCGCCGCCCCAACCGGGCCCGCCGCTCCGCATCACCGATCGCCGGCACCGCCTTGCTCATGCCCGGACCCTAGCGCCCACCACCGACGATCCGGCGCCCATCAGCGGCCCGGGAAAGGGAAGCTCCGGACGACGACGGCGGGCGGCCCCGGAGCCCGATGAGGGCGCTGGACCGTGGTTCAGTCGACCGGTCGCAACCGGTCCACCACCGTCCAGCGCGGGCCGAGCTCCTCGCGCAGCGCGGCCAGCGCGGCACGGGCCCGGGCGTTGAAGCGCTCCTTCTCGTCCTGCGACCAGGGCGACGGGCCGCCCGGGTCGTCCCAGTCGATCACGGACTGGTACCACTCCGACAGCTCGTCCACCTCGGCCGCCAGCGCGGCACTGATCGGCAGCCGGTCCAGCTCGGCCGGGTAGCCGTACGGGCTCTCCACGTCGTCCGGCCACAGCGCCGTGCCGACGACCCCCGCCTCGAAGAAGTACCGCAGACGCTCCATGGTCAGAGGTACAGCCCGGTCGAGCCCTCGGTGTCCCCGAAACGGGTCGCGGCGACGGCGTGCAGGTCGCGCTCGCGCAGCAGCACGTAGGTGGCGCCGCGGACCTCGACCTCCAGCTTGTCCTCCGGGTCGTACAGGACGCGGTCACCGGGCTCCACCGAGCGCACGCTCTGGCCGACCGCCACGGCCTCGGCCCAGGTACAGCGCTTGGACAGCTCCGCGGTCGCCGGGATCAGGATGCCGCCGGTCGAGCGGCGCTCGCCCTCGCTGCCCTCGATGCGCACCAGCACGCGGTCGTGCAGCATCCGGATCGGCAGCTTCTCGCCCAGCCGGTCGTGCCGCGCGGGCTCGTGCTCCTGGTCGGAGCGGGTCGCTTCGTCGTTCGTACTCACGGTCCCGAAGGTACCGCTCCCGGGCGCGGAGCGTGACGTCAGCCCGGCATACGGAAGGCCGGGTGCCCGTGGGCGCCCGGCCGTTCCACCACCACCGCTCAGCCCTTGCGGCGCCGGCGGGAGGAGGCGATCAGCAGCACCAGGCCCACACCGACCAGCGCGGCCGGGACGACCCGCTCCTTGCGCGGCTGGCCCTTCTCGTCCACGAACTGCGCCCGGACCTTCTCCACCAGGCCGTTCGCGGCCACGTACGCCCGGCCCGCCTTCTCCTCGACGGAGGCCATCGCCTTGGCCTTGACCTGGGCGGAGATGGTGCTCGGGTGGATCCGCACGGCCAGCTCGTCCAGGGTCTCCGCCAGCCGGCCGCGGGTACGCTCGATGTCCGCCTCGATCTGGACGGCCGTCCGCTGCGGCTTGTCCTGACTCGCCTCGCCCACTCGGGCCACCCCATTCACTTGCCGATGTAGTCCTGGTCGTCCTGTGCGACCGACCCAGTTTGTCAGCTGGCAAGCAAGGCCGCGCGGCCCCTCCCACCAACGGAGGTAAGTTTGCCGTGGTACGACCGCACGTCCCAGCCGCACGCACCAGGAGAGTCCACCCCATGACTGAGCGTCTCCAGCCCGGCGACACCGCGCCCGCCTTCAGCCTGTCCGACGCCGACGGCAACCAGGTCTCCCTCGCCGACCACCTGGGCCGCAAGGTCATCGTCTACTTCTACCCCAAGGCCCTCACCCCCGGGTGCACCAAGCAGGCCTGCGACTTCACCGACAACCTGGAGGTCCTCGCGGGCGCCGGCTACGACGTCATCGGCATCTCGCCGGACCAGCCGGAGAAGCTCGGCACGTTCCGCGAGGCCGAGAACCTCAAGGTCACCCTGCTCTCCGACCCGGACCACGCGGTCCTGGAGGCGTACGGCGCCTACGGCGAGAAGCAGAACTACGGCCGCACCTACCTGGGCGTCATCCGCTCCACGGTGGTCGTCGATGAGCAGGGCAAGGTCGAGCGCGCGCTGTACAACGTCAAGGCCACCGGGCACGTCGCCAAGCTGCTGCGCGACCTCAAGGTCGAGGCCTGATCCCTCCGGGATCCCCCGGATTCCCGCAAACGCAGAGGTGGGGGGGCCCCCCCCCCCCCGGGGGCGCCCCCCCCCCCCCCCCCCCCCCCCCCCCCCCCCCCCCCCCCCCCCCCCCGCCCCCCCCCCCCCCCCCCCCCCCCCCCCCCCCCCGCCCCCCCCCCCCCCCCCCCCGGCGCCCGGCGCCAGGGGGGGGCGCGACCAGGAGGTCGCGGCCTGACCCCTCCTGTACCCCCGTTATTCCCGCACCCGGGGGGGGGGGGGGGCCCCCCGGGGGGGCCCCCCCCCACCGCCGTCTCCCCCTCCCCCTCAACGGGCCGCTGCCAGACAGATATGACAGCAACTACTTCACCCAGGCCTTCGGCGGGGCGGTCAGGAAGCCCCCCCCCCGCTGCGGCACTGCGTTCCCGCATCGCGACGCGCTCTTCTACGGCGAGATCGGTGCCGGCTGGGGAACTCGTGGAACACAGCCGGGCGTCTGCGACCCGCTCACCCCCCAGGCCCAGGCATGGACTGCCGAGTTCAGCCAGGCGATGCGGCCCTACGTGAACGGTGCCTACGTCAACGTGCCGAATGTCGGAATGCAGAATTGGGAAACCGCCTACTGGGGCTCCAACTTCGACCGGCTGCGCGAAATCAAGGCGGAGTACGACCCCCACAACGTCTTCCAGTACGAGCAGAGCATCCCGCCCGCGTCACGCGGGCACGAGCACTCGTGACCCACGCCGGCGTGAGGTCGTCGCGGATCCCCGAGTCCTGAGGCGCTCGGAAGCAGTCGGCCCTCTCCCGGGTGCGGGAGAGGGCTACGCCGGCTCCGACGCCACGACCGCCCTCCGGCCGCTCCGCCCGAACTGCCACTCCGTCACTCCGACCTCCTGCAGGCGGAGGAGAGGCGGCCACGCCGCCGGACGGAATCACGGTGTTCCCGCCGGAAGCGAAGCCCTAGACTAGAGGCCACGCGGCCTTGGCGGAGCAGGCAGACGCGCCGGACTTAGGATCCGGTGGGGGAAACCCCGTGAGGGTTCGAATCCCTCAGGCCGCACTAGCCTCAGGTTCGAAGGCCCGCCCCGGATGATTCCGGGGCGGGCCTTCGGCGTTCGGCGGACGGGGCGTCAGCCCAGCAGGTCCTTCACCACCGGCGCCAGGGCCCGGAAGGCCTGGCCGCGGTGGCTGATGGCGTTCTTCTCGTCCGCGGTGAGCTCGGCACAGGTGCGGGTCTCGCCGAGCGGCTGGAGGATCGGGTCGTAGCCGAAGCCGTTGGCGCCGGCCGGGGCGGTGCGCAGGGTGCCGAGGAGGCGGCCCTCGACGACGCGCTCGGTGCCGTCGGGCAGGGCGAGGGCGGCGGCGCAGAAGAAGTGGGCGCCGCGGTGCGGCTCGGCGATGTCGGAGAGCTGGGCGAGCAGCAGGTCGAGGTTGGCGCGGTCGTCGCCGTGCTCGCCGGCCCAGCGGGCGGAGAAGATGCCGGGCGCGCCGTTGAGGACGTCCACGCAGAGGCCGGAGTCGTCGGCGACGGCGGGCAGGCCGGTGGCGCGGGCCAGGGCGTGGGCCTTGAGCAGGGCGTTCTCGGCGAAGGTGACGCCGGTCTCGGGGACGTCCGGGATCTCGGGGTAGGCGTCGGCGCCGACGAGTTCGACGTCCAGGCCGGCGTCGGTGAGGATGGCGCGCAGCTCGGCGACCTTGTGCTGGTTGCGGGTGGCGAGGATCAGGCGGGTGGACATATCGCCCACCTTATCCAGAGGGCGAAACGGATCAGCCGGTGCAGACCGAGGTGAGGTTGCCCGCCGCGTCGCCGAGCGGCTTGAGGTCGGGGGCTTCCTTCTTGTCGACGGCCTGCTGGACCTTGTCGGCCTGCTTCTGCAGGTCGGTCGCGGCCTTGACGACGTCGGTGTTCTTGGAGTTCTTCCCGATCTGGTCGAGGTCGCCCTTGAGCTTCTGCAGCGCCTTCCCGGCGGCGGCCGAGTCGTTGCTGGCGTTGTCGTAGGCCTTGGTGAGGTCGGCGATGTCGCCGGTGACCTTCACGGCGGTGTTGCCGCAGTCGATCGCCTTCTGGGCGGCGGAGCAGCTCACCATGCTGAGCGGGAGGATCGCGATCAGTCCGGCCACGGCGAGGGCGGCGGGGCGGGCGATGCTCGACTGCATCCGGTCCTCCTGATGGCGCGGGTTCCGCGGGGAGGGACGCGCGCCACAGGGTGCGCGGTTCCCGCAGCGGGGTGCTGCGGGAACCGTACGGTCTGCGGGCCCGGCCTGTACAGCAGGCCGTCCGACGGCACGTCGAACGACGCGTCCGAAGACCTCGACGGCCGTGCGGCCCGCGCCGGTTCACCCCTGATGCGGGTTCAGCCCTCCAGGGCCTTGCGCTGGATCACGTCGAGCTCGGAGCAGCCGAGGGTGCCGAGGTCGAGCAGCCGGTTGAGCAGGTCGCGGTCGAAGGGGGCGCCCTCGGCGGTGCCCTGGACCTCGACGAAGCGGCCGTCGGAGGTGCAGACGATGTTCATGTCGGTCTCGGCGCGCACGTCCTCCTCGTACTGGAGGTCGAGCATCGGGACGCCGTCGATGATGCCGACGCTGACGGCGCTGACGCCGCCGGTGATCGGCTGGCCCTTGGCGCGCAGCAGCTTGCGCTCGCGGGCCCAGGAGACGGCGTCGACCAGGGCGACGTAGGCGCCGGTGATGGCGGCGGTGCGGGTGCCGCCGTCGGCCTGGAGGACGTCACAGTCGAGCACGATGGTGTTCTCGGCGAGGGCGCGGTGGTCGACCACGGCGCGCAGCGAGCGGCCGATGAGCCGGCTGATCTCGTGGGTGCGGCCACCGATGCGGCCCTTGACGGCCTCGCGGTCGCCGCGGGTGTTGGTGGCACGCGGGAGCATGGAGTATTCGGCGGTGACCCAGCCCTCACCGCTGCCCTTGCGCCAGCGCGGGACGCCCTCGGTGACGCTGGCGGTGCACAGCACCTTGGTGTCGCCGTAGGAGATGAGGACGGAGCCTTCGGCGTGCTTGCTCCAGCCCCGCTCGATGGTGATGGGGCGGAGCTGTTCGGGGGTGCGGCCGTCGATGCGTGACATAGGCACTGAGCGTAGTCGCTCCGGACGCCGGTTCCGGATGTGCCTCGGCCCGCCGTCCCCCTGCGCGGGTCGGCGGGCCGGTCGTGGTGAGCCCGGGTGGCTCAGTTCACATCATGTCCTCGATGTCGGCGGCGATCGGGTCGGCGTCGGTGCCGATGACGACCTGGATCGCGGTACCCATCTTCACGACGCCGTGGGCGCCGGCGGCCTTGAGGGCGGCCTCGTCGACCAGGGAGGCGTCCTTGACCTCGGTGCGCAGGCGGGTGATGCAGCCCTCGACCTCTTCGATGTTCTCGATGCCGCCCAGACCGGCGACGATCTTCTCAGCCTTGCTGGCCATCTGGTTCTCTCCCTCTGTCTCGGCCCGTCGGCGGCTCTGCCGGGTGCCGTCCTGCACTGCGCTGGGGTGGTCCTCGACCATCGGGCGGTGAGGTCCGTGCCGGAGGCTGACGCGGGTTCAGCTGCGGTCGTGCTGCCGGGCAGCGCGACAAGCATGACCCGAGCCGGTCCGGTATGCCACGTTAGACCACTTTTGGCCTATTCCGACGCGCAGGCTCCTGGCCGCCGCCCGAGAATGACGGTCAGCGGGGCCCGCGTCCCGGTGTTCGGCCCGCGTCCCAAAGTGGTCTACACCAATATATGTGCACTCCGGTGAACGCGGGAAGGACCCCGGGTGTTCCTGGGCCCCGCCCGAGGGTCCCGCAGCGGGCCTCGGGACGGCAACTGCCCCCGGAGGGCGAATGACGAGTTCGGCGGGAGCCGCGGCCCCACAGACCACGTGGTGGCACACCTTCTACGGCGGACTCCAGAAGATGGGCCGCTCGCTGCAGTTGCCGGTCGCGGTGCTCCCCGCGGCGGGCATCCTCAACCGGCTCGGACAGCCGGACGTCTTCGGCAAGGACGGCCTGGGCTGGGACGACGTCGCCAAGGTCTTCGCGGCGGCCGGCGGCGCCCTGCTCGACTCCTCACTCGGCCTGCCGATGCTGTTCTGCATCGGTGTGGCGATCGGCATGGCCAAGAAGGCGGACGGTTCGACGGCCCTGGCCGCCGTGGTCGGCTTCCTCGTCTACTACCGGGTCCTGCACGCCTTCCCGGAGAACTGCGAGCCGCCGACGGTGCTCGTCGGCGACCAGTGCGTGGACTACTCCTCGGCGAAGGCCGCCGCCGCGACCTACCAGAACCCGGGGGTGCTCGGCGGCATCCTGATCGGCCTGATGTCGGCCTGGCTGTGGGTGCGCTTCCACCGCACCAGGCTGGTCGACTGGTTGGGCTTCTTCAACGGCCGCCGACTGGTGCCGATGATCACCGCCGTGGTCGGCACGCTGACCGCCGTGCTCGCGCTGTGGGTCTGGCCGCCGATCGGCCGCGGCCTGAACGACTTCTCGCAGTACCTCGCCGATCTCGGCGCGGGCGGCGCCGGCATCTTCGGCCTGTTCAACCGCGCACTGCTGCTGATCGGTATGCACCAGTTGCTGAACACCTTCGTCTGGTTCCAGTTCGGGGAGTTCACCAAGGCCGACGGCACCGTCGTGCACGGCGACATCCCGCGATTCCTGGCGGGCGACCCGACGGCCGGACAGTTCCAGTCCGGTTTCTTCCCCATCATGATGTTCGCGCTGCCCGCCGCCGCACTCGCGATCGCGCACTCGGCCAAGCCGCACCGCCGCAAGGAGATCTACGGCCTGATGCTCTCGGTCGGCCTGACCTCCTTCGTCACCGGTGTCACCGAACCGATCGAGTACTCCTTCGCCTACCTCGCCCCGGCCCTGTACGGCGTGCACGCGCTGCTGACCGGCGCCTCGATGGCGATCACCTGGGGGCTCGGAGTGCACGACGGCTTCAGCTTCTCGGCCGGCCTGATCGACTACGTGATCAACTGGGGGCTCGCCACCAAACCGTGGATGATCATCATCATCGGGCTCGGCTTCGCCGCGGTGTACTACGCGCTCTTCCGGTTCATCATCGTCAAATTCGACCTGAAAACGCCGGGCCGCGAGGAGGAGGGCGAGGTCGAGGACGTCACCAAGGCCTGATTCCCATCACCCGGAACGTCGCCCGCAAAGGCTCTCGGACCCACCGGTTCGAGGGCCTTCGGCATTTCAGAAATTGACCCAATTCCCTGCCCGCTATCCAGCGAAAAGATAATTCGGTCGCGATTCGGCCGCACCGGCGGCGCTCCGCACCGCGGCCGAGCGCGGGTAGGGGACGCCACATCGGGCACGCCCGCGACGCCCCGGTCACTCTCAGCAGCCACCGCGCACGCCCCGGAGCGGCGGGATCATCCCGCGCCGCCCCGGCACCCGCCCCGGCCCAGTGACCGCAGGGCGACGGCGCTTTTTGTTGCGCAAATAGCCAAAATCCCAATCGCGACTGAAATCATGATCGTCGTTCCGCGACTAGGTTTCGATTTCATAGCGCTTCCCGGCGGTGGTGCTTTCCGGGGTTCCCCGTCTTCTCCACCCGTGCTACAAAACTGGTCTACACCACACGTGGTGTAGACCAGTTCGCGGTTCGGCCCCTGTGCCTTCCCCCGACCGACCGCCATGCCGTTAGGAACCCACCCCCATGAGTCAGTCTGCGCAGGCACCGGCGCCCGCCAAGGCTCCGACGCCGATCAAGAAGTTCGGCAATAGCGTCCTTCCCGGTCTCCAGAAGGTCGGCCGCAGCCTCCAGCTGCCGATCGCCGTGCTGCCGGCGGCGGGTCTGCTGGCGCGCCTCGGCCAGGACGACATCCATGAGAAGTGGCACTTCCCCGCAAAGCTCGTCGAGGTCTTCGGCGCCGCGGGTGGTGCGATCACCACCCAGCTGCCGCTGCTCTTCTGCGTCGGTATCGCCATCGGCTACGCCAAGAAGGCGGACGGCTCGACGGCGCTGGCCGCCCTGGTCGGGTACCTCGTGTTCAGCAAGGTGCTGACCGCCTTCCCGGCCGACGGCACCATCACCGAGGCCCTGCCGAAGGGCAAGCCGCAGGATCCGGGCGTCCTCGGCGGCATCGTGGTCGGTCTGCTCGCGGCCATCCTGTGGCAGCGGTTTCACCGGACCAAGCTGGTCGACTGGCTCGGCTTCTTCAACGGCCGCCGCCTGGTGCCGATCATCATGGCCTTCGTCGGCACCGGCCTGGGCGTCCTGTTCGGCCTCTGCTGGCAGCCCATCGGTGACGCGATCTCGCACGTCAACAACAGCCTGGTGGGCGCGGGCGCGATCGGCGCAGGCCTGTTCGGCCTGATCAACCGCGCGCTGATCCCGATCGGCATGCACCAGTTCGTCAACACCTACGCCTGGTTCCAGACCGGCGACTTCACCAAGGCCGACGGAACCGTCGTGCACGGCGACATCAACCGCTTCCTGGCGGGCGACCCGACGGCCGGACAGTTCCAGGCGGGCTTCTTCCCGATCATGATGTTCGCGCTGCCGGCCGCCGCCATCGCGATCGCCCACTGCGCCCGCCCCGAGCGCCGCAAGGCCGTCATGGGCATGATGATCTCGGTCGCGCTGACCAGCCTCGTCACCGGTGTCACCGAGCCGATCGAGTTCACTTTCCTCTTCATCGCCCCGGTCCTGTACGCGATCCACGCGGTACTGACGGCGGCCTCGATGGCGATCACCTGGGGCCTCGGCGTCCACCACGGCTTCAGCTTCTCGGCCGGCCTGATCGACTACGGCATCAACTTCAGCCTGGCCAAGAACCCGCTGCTGATCATCCCGATCGGCCTGGTCTTCGCCGCGATCTACTACTTCGCGTTCCGCTTCGCGATCACCAAGTTCAACCTCAAGACCCCGGGTCGCGAGGACGACGACGAGATCGAGGACGTGACCAAGGCCTGAGGCCCGTCCGTCCCCACCGTCGAGGCCCAGCCCGGCCGCTGCTCCCCCAGCGGCCGGGCTGGGCCTCGCGCATACCCGGGGGTTCCCCGCGCGGAAACGGCGGTTGACGAACCGACGGACGCCCTGGTCAACTGAAGCGGTGAACGCCTTGTGCCCGCTGGTCACCCGCAGCCACATCGACTTCGGTCGCGTGTGGTCCGCGGCGTGTCGCGGCTGAGCTGACCGTTCCCCCGCCGCCGCCCGGCTGACGTCCCGCCCGGCGCCGGTCCTCCTCCCCTCCGCCCGCCCGGGCTCCGCCCGGCCACGGGCCGTCACCGCGCGGCCGCGCGCGTCCATCCGCCGGCGGCCGCCCGCATGCGTCCCCACGTGTGCGCACGAGGAAAGTCAGGCTCGCCATGTCCCGTCAGTTGCACCTGTCAGCCGCCGTCGACGCCACCGCTGACGGCCCCGCCGACGGCCCCGGCCGCCCCGACGCCGGGTACTACGCCCACCTCGCCCGCCTCGCCGAGCGGGCCACCCTGGACTTCGTCACCCTCGACGACTCCTTCGCCGCCGAACCGCGCCGCCCCGACGCGCTCGCCGCCCTCGCCCGGATCGCCCTGCTGACCAGCCGGGTCGGGCTGGTCCCCACCGTCACCACCACCCACACCGAGCCCTTCCACACCTCGATCTCGGTCAACACCCTGGACTGGGTGAGCGAGGGCCGGGCCGGCTGGCTGATCGGCGTCTCCACCACCGAGGCCGAGGCACGGGCCTTCGGCCGCCGCCCGGTCGCCCCCGAGGACGAGCTGTGGGCCGAGGCCGCCGACGCCGTCGAGGTCGCCGCCCGGCTCTGGGACAGCTGGGAGGACGACGCCGAGATCCGCGACACGGCCACCGGCCGGTTCATCGACCGCGAGAAGCTGCACCACATCGACTTCGAGGGGCCGTACTTCGCGGTCCGCGGGCCGTCCATCACCCCGCGCCCGCCGCAGGGCCGCCCGGTGGTCGCCGTCCCGGTGGCCGCCGCCGACCTCGCCCGGGACGCCTCCCCCGCCCTCGCCGAGGTGACCCGATGACGGACCGTCCGCTCAAGCAGATCCACCTCGCCGCCCACTTCCCCGGCGTCAACAACACCACGGTGTGGAGCGACCCGGCCTCCGGCAGCCACATCGAGTTCGACTCCTTCCGGCACCTCGCGCAGACCGCCGAGCGCGGGAAGTTCGACTTCCTCTTCCTCGCCGAGGGCCTGCGGCTGCGCGAGACCAAGGGCCGCATCCACGACCTGGACGTGGTCGGCCGCCCCGAGTCGATCACCGTGCTGAACGCACTGGCCGCCGTCACCGAACGGCTCGGCCTGGCCGCCACCGCCGACGTCGTCTTCAGCCGGCACTCCACCTTCGCCGACGGCCAGGCCTTCCACGCCGACGTCAAGCGCCGGCTCGCCGCGTACGGGCGCAAGCCGGACGAACTGAAGATCATGCCCGCCGCCACCTTCGTCCTCGGCGACACCGACGCCGACGCGGCCGAGCGGGCCGCCGAGATCCGCCGGGCCCAGGTCGGGCCGCAGACCACACTCAACGTCCTGGAGCAGGTCTGGGGCGTCGACCTCTCCGACCACGACCCGGACGGGCCGCTACCGGCCGTCGCCCCCGTCCCGGACAGCGCGCTGGTCCAGGGCCGGGTCCGCATCCCGGACCCGCTCGGCACCGCCGAACGGTGGCGGGCGCTGGCCGCCGAGAAGGGGCTGAGCAGCCGCGAACTGGTCATCGAGGTGACCGGCCGGCAGTCCTTCATCGGCTCCCCCGCCACCGTCGCCGGGCAGATCGACCACTTCGTGCAGCAGGACGCGGCCGACGGCTTCATCCTGGTCCCGCACCTCACCCCGGGCGGGCTGGACGAGTTCGTCGACCGGGTCGTCCCGCTGCTCCAGGAGCGCGGGGTGTTCCGCACCGACTACACCGGCCCGACCCTGCGCGACCACCTCGGCCTGCCGGTGCCCGGACGCCGGTAGGGCGTGTCCGCCCGGGGAGCGGGCGGACCGCGGACCGCGACTGTCAGCGTTCCGGGCGGCTTTCCGGGACTTCGGGGAGCCCCGCCGACCTGGTCAGATCTCGTACACCGCGCCCGGCCGGGCCAGCTCGACCGGGCCGGCGTACGCGGCGGCGGCGTCGCGGCGGTTGCGCTCGGCGTCGGTCCACGGCGGGATGTGGGTGAGGACGAGTCGGCGCGCCCCGGCGGCGGTGGCGTGCTCGCCGGCCTCCCGGCCGTTGAGGTGGACGGCCCGGTAGGTGTCCCGGCCGTCCTGGTAGGCGGCCTCACACAGGAACAGGTCGGTGTCGCGGGCGAGTTCCACGAGTTCCGGGCTCTCGCCGGTGTCGCCGGAGTAGACCAGGGAGCGACCACCGTGTTCCAGCCGGAAGGCGAAGGCGTCGACCGGGTGGTTGACCTGGGCGACGGAGACCCGGAAGGGACCGAGCTCGAAGCTGCCGGGGGTGATGGTGCGGAACTCGAACACCTCCTTCATCCCGGGGCTCTCCGGCATGTCGTACGCCCGGGCGAGGCGCTCGGCGGTGCCCGCCGGGCCGTACACCGGCAGCAGGTCGGGGCAGCCCTCGGCGCGGTAGTTGCGGGCGACCCAGTAGGCGCACAGGTCGACGCAGTGGTCCGCGTGCAGGTGGCTGAGCAGGACGGCGTCGACCTCGTAGAGGCCGGTGTACTTCTGCAGCGCGCCGAGCGCCCCGTTGCCGAGGTCGATCACCACGCGGTAGCCGTCGGCCTCGACCAGGTAGCTGGAGCAGGGCGAGTCGACGGACGGGAAGCTCCCCGAGCACCCCACCACGGTCAGTTTCATCCGAGCCCCTCCGCCCTGACACGTCCTGGCTGCTGCTGAGAACGGCATGGAAAACAGCATGGAAAACGGCAGGCCGGGCCGGTCGGCCGGCCGGTAGCACTGCGTTGGTGTGTCGAGGGTAAGGGCGGAGCAGCACTTTGCCCCCGTCCCCGTGCCGGGCTGTGGCTGGAATCACCCAGAACGCCGGGGCGGCGACGGGGCCTCGGATCAGCGGCGCCGGGGGCGGTTGCGGGCCCAGGCGCGGATGGTGTCGGGGTACCAGCGGGGGTGGCCGTTGCCGTCGGTCACGTCCGGGTCGGGCAACAGGCCGTGCCGACGGTAGTTGCGGACGGTCTCGGGCTGGACGTCGATGTGCCTGGCGATCTCGGCGTACGACCAGAGCTCGGATGATCCGTTCACGAGGGCACCTCCGGGGGGACGGGGGCAGACGTTCGTGAGGCAGCTTTTCCGGGTTACACCGGGGCGTTCACGGCAGAACGGGCGCTGTGGCCGTTCCGTGACGAACTGGGAGCAATACGCGGACAAATACTCAACTGTCACAGTCACCACGGTGGTGGCGTTCACCGCCGGGCCGGTACGGTTCGCCGCATGAATGGCATGACGGGAATCTGGCCGGTCCTGGCCGTAGCGGGCTTCGCCGTGCTGGCGGCCGTCGCGGCGCTGGTGAAGCGCACCCGCCCGGCGCCGCGCCCGGCCGGGCCGACCGGTCCGCGGCCGCGCCCGAGCACCAAGTCCCGCCCGGAGCCGCAGGAGATCTGGTGGGCGGAGGTGCCGTTCGAGGACGGCCCCGGTTCCAAGGACCGCCCCTGCCTGGTGCTGCGGGTGCACGGCCGGACCGCCACCGTCGCGAAGATCACCAGCAAGCACCACGCCGAGCGCCCGGGCGTGCTGCCACTGCCGCCCGGTTCGGTGGGCGACCGGCAGGGCCGGACCAGCTGGCTGGAGACCGACGAGCTGCGCGAGGTGCCGCTGTCGGCCTTCCGCCGCCGCGCCGGCACGGTGGACCGGCAGGTCTGGGCCCGGGCCCAGCGGGCCCTTCAGAGCAGCTAGGGCGGGTCCGCCGATTCGCGCCCGGCGGGAATCGGCGGATGCCCTAGGCCCAGAGCTGGCCCTGGAGCGCCTCGACCGCCGCCTCGGTGGACTCGGCGGTGTAGATGCCGGTGGACAGGTACTTCCAGCCGCCGTCGGCGACCACGAAGACGATGTCCGCGCGCTCCCCGGCGGCCGCCGCCTTGCGGCCGACGCCGATCGCGGCGTGCAGGATGGCGCCGCTGGAGACGCCCGCGAAGATGCCCTCCTGCTGGAGGAGTTCGCGGGTGCGGCGGACGGCGTCCGCGGAGCCGACCGAGAAGCGGGTGGTGAGCACCTCGGCGTCGTACAGCTCGGGGACGAAGCCCTCGTCGAGGTTGCGCAGCCCGTACACCAGGTCGTCGTAGCGGGGCTCGGCGGCGACGATCCTGACGCCGGGGACCTTCTCGCGCAGGAAGCGGCCGACGCCCATCAGGGTGCCGGTGGTGCCGAGGCCTGCCACGAAGTGGGTGACGGTCGGCAGGTCGGCGAGGATCTCGGGGCCGGTGGTGGCGTAGTGGGCGCCCGCGTTGTCGGGGTTGCCGTACTGGTAGAGCATGACCCAGTCGGGGTGCTCGGCGGCGATCTCCTTGGCGATCCGGACGGCGGTGTTGGAGCCGCCGGCGGCCGGGGAGGAGATGATCTCGGCGCCCCACATCCGGAGCAGTTCGCGCCGTTCCTCGCTGGTGTTCTCGGGCATCACGCAGACCATCCGGTAGCCCTTGAGCTTGGCGGCCATGGCGAGCGAGATGCCGGTGTTGCCGCTGGTGGGCTCCAGGATGGTGCAGCCCGGGGTGAGCCGGCCGGCGGCCTCGGCGCGCTCGATCATGTGCAGCGCCGGGCGGTCCTTGATCGAACCGGTCGGGTTGCGGTCCTCCAGCTTGGCCCAGAGGCTCACCAGGCCCTCGGCGTTGCCGGGGATGGTGGCGGACAGCCGCGGCAGGCGGACCAGCGGGGTGTTGCCGACGGCTTCGAGCGGACTGTCGTAACGCAAGGGAGGCCTCCGGCCACGGCGGTGAGGGTGAAGAGGGGCGGCTCCCCCACCACCGGGCGGGGGAGCCGGAAGGTCAGCGGGCGCCGCCGGCCACGGCGGGCAGGATGGTGACGCTGTCGCCGTCGGCGACGGCGGTGGAGATGCCCTCCAGGAACCGGACGTCCTCGTCGTTCAGGTAGACGTTGACAAAGCGGCGCAGCTCGCCGCCCTCCAGCAGGCGGGCGGCGATGCCGGGGTGGCGGGCGTCGAGGTCGGTGAAGAGTTCCCCGAGGTTGCTGCCGTTGCCCTCGACGGCCTTGGCGCCGTCGGTGTAGGTGCGGAGGATGGTCGGGATGCGGACCTCGATGGCCATGGGTGCGCTCCTGTGCGAGTCGTGTGGGGTGGGTGGGCCGCAGCGGGCGCGGCCGGGCGGATGGTGCCCGGGGCGCGGCACCGCGGGTTCGGCGGCGGGCCCGGGATGGGGCGAGGCGGCTCTCAGCGCGAGCGCGCGGGCGTGCCGGGACAGATCGCGCCGGCGTGCCGGCACAGGTCGATGTGCAGGCGCGCCACGAGGCGGGCGCCCGGGGCCTGGTTGCTCACATCGACGGAACGCATGGGCTCATCGTATAGATTCCCGGGCCCGCTCCGACATGCCCGTCTCGGGATCCGGATGTTCCGGTATCCGATGCTGAGACCCCGCGAGGACGACACGGGCCCGCCGACCGCTCGCGGCGGATCGGCGGGCCTCGCCCAGGTGGGTGCCGGTCAGACCTCGTAGACCTCGACGACCTGGACGTCTTCCTCTGTGATCTCGCCGTCCACGATGCGGAACGAACGGAACTGGTAGGGGTCGTCCTCGCCGTTGCCGTCGGCGGTGGAGACCAGGACGTAGTGGGCGAAGGGCTCGGAGGCGTAGCTCACGTCGGTGCGCGAGGGGTAGGCCTCGGTGGCGGTGTGCGAGTGGTAGACGACGACGGGCTCCTCGTCCCGGTCGTCCATCTCGCGGTAGAGCTTCAGCAGGTCGCCCGAGTCGAACTCGTAGAAGGTGGGCGAGCGGGCGGCGTTGAGCATCGGGACGAACCGCTCGGGCCGGCCGCTGCCGGCCGGTCCGGCGACCACGCCGCAGGCCTCGTCCGGGTGGTCGGCGCGGGCGTGGGCCACGATCCGGTCGCGGAGTTCTCGGGTGATGGTCAGCATGCGGTCAGGATGCCATGCCCCGGCGGACCCCAGAACAGATGGTGGGGCGCCGGGGCGTCCGAGGCCCGGTCACCGGGCGTCCGCCACCCGGTCGCGGGGGGCCGACCGCACCCGGGATCAGCCGCCGTTGCGGGCGTGCAGGTGGTCGTGGGCCACGCCGTGGGCGGCCTGCGGGTTGCGGCGCTTGAGCACCTGGTAGCCGATCACCAGCACCACGGCCCAGCCGGGGAAGACGTACAGCGAGATCCGGTTGTCCTCGTCCAGCGCGATCAGCACCACGACCAGGGCCAGGAAGGCGAGCGCGGCCCAGCTGGCCCAGATGCCGCCGGGGGCCTTGAAAGTGGGCGGCGGCAGGTGGCCACCCTTCCAGGCCTTGCGGTAGCGGATCTGGGAGATCAGGATCATCGCCCAGGTCCACAGGCCGCAGACCGTGGCGACCGAGGTGATGTACTCGAACGCCCGCGCCGGGACGAGGTAGTTGAGCACCACGCCGGCGCCCATCAGCAGGCAGGAGACGGTGATCGCGAAGGCCGGGGTGCGGCGGGTGTTGAGCTTGGTGAGCCGCCCGGGGGCCTGGCCGCGCAGGGCGAGGTCGCGCAGCATGCGGCCGGTGGAGTACATCCCGGAGTTGCAGGAGGAGAGCGCCGCGGTGAGCACCACGAAGTTGATGATGCCGGCCGCGGCCGGGATGCCGATCTTGCCGAAGGCGGCGACGAACGGGCTGACGCCGGGCTGGAATTCGGTCCACGGCACGAGCGAGAGGATGACCACCAGGGCGCCGATGTAGAACAGCGCGATGCGCCAGGGCAGGGTGTTGATGGCGCGCGGCAGGGTCTTCTCGGGGTTCTCGCTCTCGCCCGCGGTGACGCCGACGAGTTCGACGCCCAGGTAGGCGAACATGACGATCTGCAGGGTCATCACGGTGGCGCCGATGCCCTTGGGGAAGAAGCCGCCGTTCTGCCACAGGTGGGTGATCGACGCGGTGTCACCGGCCTTGCTGAAGCCCAGGGTCAGCACGCCGATGCCGATCAGGATCATGCCGATGATGGCGGTGACCTTGACCATGGAGAACCAGAACTCGATCTCGCCGAACAGCTTCACCGAGATCAGGTTGGCCGCGTAGAGGATGACCAGGAAGGTCAACGCGCTGGCCCACTGCGGGATGCCGGGCGCCCAGAACTTGACGTAGACCGCGGCGGCGGTGGTCTCCGCCATGCCGGTGACGACCCAGAACAGCCAGTACGTCCAGCCGGTGACGTAGCCGGCGAAGGGGCCGAGGAACTCCCGCGCGTACTCGGCGAAGCTGCCGGAGACCGCGCGGTAGGTGAGCAGTTCACCGAGGGCCCGCATGATCACGAAGATCACCAGGCCGGCCACCGCGTAGGACAGGATCAGGCTCGGTCCGGACTTGGAGATCGCGGTGCCGGCGCCGAGGAAGAGGCCGGTGCCGATCGCGCCGCCGATCGCGATCATCTGGATCTGGCGGCTGCCGAGGCCCCGCTCGTAGCCCTCCTCATCCGGGGTGGTGTCGACCACTTGGTCGTACGACTGCTCGGCCATGGTGCACCGTCCTGGGTGGGTCTCGTGGGGTGGAGAAGTCGTACCACGCAGGATCCGGATAGCGGTGTTCATCTGAGCGATATTTGAGCATAACCTGTTATATTTTGCCCGTTTTGAAGAAAAATGCCCCGGCAAATCGTCCACATGCTGGACAAATCGGCCGGGGCTTGCCCGAAAGCGGGCAGGATTGCGCAGGAGAGCGGATGAAACAGGTCCACTCTCAGTCGGTGATCGCCTCCAACAGCGACTCCTGGAGCGCCCCCAGCCACAGGTAGGCCATCACCAGCGGCTTGCGCTCGTCGCCGTCCGGCAGCTCGTAGAGGCCCTGCTCGTCCTCCTCGGTGACCTCCAGCCGGACCCCGAGGGTCAGCCGCAGGTCGTTGAGCGCGCCCAGCCAGCGCAGGCACTCGGGGGCAGCCAGCTTGAGCACCTCGGCACCGCCGAGGCCGTCCAGCGCCCGGACCACCTGGAGCGCGTCGTCCCGCTTGCGGGCCCGCAGGTCGAGCTCGGTGTAGCGGCGGAACTCGCCGGAGGCGGCGACCGTCTCGGCGTCGTCCGGCTTCGCCGGGTCGCCGTAGGCGTCCGGGAACAGCCGGGCCAGCGCCGGATCGGCGGGAGCCTCGGTCGGGCCCTCGGCGAACAGCGCGGCCAGCGGGTCACCGCCGTCGCCGCCCGGGCCGGGGCCGATCAGTTCCAGCATCTGCACTTCCAGCGAGCGCAGGATGGAGGCCTCCACCTCGTCCAGCGCGATCGCCGCGCCGCCATCGCCGGTGCTCTCGAACAACCCAGCCATCTGTATCGGTCAGCCCGTCTTCGTCGTCTTCGGTCTTCGGCCGCGCCACCGGGCCGGCGGCGGGTCGGTCGCGGGTGGGCCCGGCGCGCGCCCGGTGCGGTCGGTGCGGTCGGCGCCCGACGCGCTCAGTCGTGCTGCAGCGTGGCCCACAGGCCGTAGCCGTGCATCGCCTGGACGTCGCGCTCCATCTCCTCGCGGGAACCGCTGGAGACCACTGCCCTGCCCTTGCTGTGCACGTCCATCATCAGCTTCCGGGCCTTGTCCTTCGGGTAACCGAAGTAGGCCTGGAAGACGTGCTGGACGTAGCTCATGAGGTTGACCGGGTCGTTGTGCACGATGGTCACCCATGGCGTGTCCGGCTCCGTCACCGGCAGTCCTTCGACCTCCGGGCGCTCGATCTCCACGGGCGCGACACTCACCGCCGGGCCTCCTCGTTGCACACTCGTCCGTTGTCCCTCACGCCCCATGCTGCCATCCGGGGGACACCCGGGCGATTCCGACCCCGGCCCCGTCGCGAGAAATCGTCAATCTGACGCTAAGTGGTAGTAGCATCATCCTCATGGACGCCACTTCAGTGCGCGCGGCCGGGTCGACCGCGCTGCTCACCGACCGCTACGAGCTCACCATGCTGCAGGCCGCCCTGCGCAGCGGGGCCGCGCACCGCCGCTCCGTCTTCGAGGTGTTCACCCGGCGCCTGCCCAGCGGCCGCCGGTACGGCGTCCTGGCCGGCACCGGCCGGGTGCTGGACGCCGTCGAGGACTTCCGCTTCAGCACCGCCCAACTGGACTGGCTGGCCGACCGGGGCGTCGTCGAGGACGACACCCTGCGCTTCCTCGCCGACTACCGCTTCCGCGGCGACATCCACGGCTACCCCGAGGGCGAGGTCTACTTCCCCGGCTCGCCGGTGCTCACCGTCGAGGGCAGCTTCGCCGAGGCGGTGATCCTGGAGACGGTGATCCTGTCAATCCTCAACTACGACTCGGCGATCGCGGCCGCCGCCTCCCGGATGACCGCCGCCGCCGGCGGCCGTCCGGTGATCGAGATGGGCGCCCGCCGGGCGCACGAGCAGGCCGCCGTCGCCGCCGCCCGGGCCGCCTACGTGGCCGGCTTCGCCGCCACCTCCGACCTGGAGGCCGGCTTCACCCACGGCATCCCGACCACCGGCACCTCCGCGCATGCCTTCACCCTGGTGCACGACAGCGAGCGGGACGCCTTCAAGGCCCAGATCGCCTCGATGGGCAAGGGCACCACCCTGCTGGTCGACACCTTCGACCTGCACGAAGCGGTCCGGACGGCCGTCGAGGTGGCCGGCCCCGAGCTGGGCGCGGTCCGGATCGACTCCGGCGACCTCACCCTGCTGGCCCACCGGGTCCGCCGCCAGCTGGACGACCTCGGCGCCGAGAAGACCCGGATCATCGTCACCTCGGACCTGGACGAGTACGCGATCGCCGCACTGGCCGCCGCTCCGGTGGACGGCTACGGCGTCGGCACCAGCCTGGTCACCGGCAGCGGCCACCCGACCTGCGCGATGGTCTACAAGCTGGTCGCCCGCGCCGGGACCGAGGACGGCCCGCTGGTGCCGGTGGCCAAGCGTGCCGCCGGCGGCAAGACCAGCATCGGCGGCCGCAAGTGGGCGGCCCGCCGGCCCGACTCCGAGGGCGTGGCCGAGGCCGAGGCGATCGGCACCGGCCCGGTCCCGGACGAGCTCCGGGCGCACCTGGTCCAGGTGCCGCTGGTGCTGGGCGGCGAGACGGTCGGCCGCGAGCCGCTGACCGCCGCCCGCGAGCGGCACGTCCGGGCCCGGGCGGCGCTGCCGCTGTCGGCCACTCAGCTCTCCAAGGGCGATCCGGTCATCCCCACCGAGCTGGTCGACTGACCCCGGCCGGGCCGGATCCGCGCGGACTGGCGGTGGGTCAGAGGCCTTCCGCCCCCGCGCGCCACTCCCTAGAGTCAGCCGTAGAGTTCCCCTGAAATCCCCCGGAGTCCCCCCAGAGCCCCCGAGGGCCCCACCACCGGGGCACACCGCCCCCACATCCGAGGATGCGAGCCATGCACCGGGCACTGATCGTCGTCGACGTGCAGAACGACTTCTGCGAGGGCGGCAGCCTGGCCGTCGCCGGCGGCGCCGAGGTGGCCGCCGCCATCACCGACCTGATCGCCGAGTCCGCCCCCGGCTACCAGCACATCCTCGCCACCCGGGACCACCACATCGACCCGGGCGAGCACTTCTCCGCCGAGCCGGACTACGTCTCCAGCTGGCCGGTGCACTGCGTGGCCGGCACCGAGGGCGTGGGCTTCCACCCCAACTTCGCGCCCGCCGTGATCTCCGGCGCGGTCGAGGCGGTGTTCGACAAGGGCGCCTACTCGGCGGCCTACAGCGGCTTCGAAGGGCTGGACGAGAACGACCGCGGCCCGGTGGAGTGGCTGCGCGAGCGGCAGGTCGACGAGATCGACGTGGTCGGCATCGCCACCGACCACTGTGTCCGGGCCACCGCCCTGGACGCCGCTCGGGCCGGCTTCACCACCCGGGTGCTGCTCGACCTCACCGCCGGGGTGGCGCCGGAGACCACCGCCGCCGCGCTGGACGAGCTGCGGGCGGCCGGGGTCGAGCTGGTCGGCACGCCGGTGGTCCGCTCCTGACGCCGACCGGCGGCGACCCGCCCCGACCGACGCCGACCGGCACCGACTGGCACGTGCCGACGGCGGCTGACGCCGGGGTTCAGACGACCAGCAGCTCCACCACGTCCGTCCCCCCGGCCCGGTAGGCCTCGCGCAGTTCACCCCCGACCCCCTCCGGATCGGCGGCCAGCCGGGCCCCGGAGACGTACACCACCCGGATGCCCAGGTACTCCATCCGGTGCTGGCCGCCGCGCATCCAGGCGGCCTCGCCCTCGCTGACGCAGCGCAGGTCGGAGTCCACCTCCACCGCGACGCCGCGCTCCGGCCAGTAGAGGTCCGGGACGCCGATGTAGGTGCCGCCGCGCATCCGCAGCTCAGGGGCGGCCAGCGGGGCGGGCAGCAGCCACTCGTCCACCAGCCGGCCGACCTGCTCCAGCACGAAGTCCCGTTCGGCGGCGAGCAGTTCGTCCAGCGCGGCGCGCACGCGGGGCTCGGCGGTCAGCCCGGAGTCGACCAGCTCGGCGGCCAACTCCCGGACCGTGCACCGGTGCTCCGGCCGGGAGACGGCCTCCCGCAGCACCTCGCGCACCGGCGCCGGGGCGCCCTGGTCGAGCGTCCACTCGCACAGCGCGTCCGCGACCGCCCGGGCGACCGGCGCGCAGGCCAGGCCGTGCACCGAGCGGGCCACCAACTCCCGTTCGGTGCGCCGGATCCGCACCTCGCCGGCGTCCTTGAGCCGACGCTGGCGGGGCACCAGGACGTCCACCCCGGTCACCGCGGGCAGCCTGGGCACGGCGGCGAAGCCGTACAGGGCCAGGGCGGCCGCACCGGTGATCACCGCACCCGCGCGGCGACCCTCCTCGCGACCGTTCTGCGCCGCATACAGCAGCGCGGCCCACAGCCGCTGTTCCGGGGTGGGCTCGCCGGACTGCAGCAGGTAGACCCGGGGCAGCAACCGCTGCCAGGGCCCGCCCCGACGGCAGTGCCCGGTGACGACCCGGGCCGGCACGCCCCGGGCACGCAGCTGGCTCGCGGTGACGACGTTCAGCTGACGCTTCGCCAGTTCATCCAAGGACGGCGGCGGAGACGGAATCCGGTAGTTCATGCCGACACCATCCCCAACCGCCGCGACTCGCGAGCGGCAGCCTGACGCACTGTTACGCAACCGTCGCGAAACCGGGATCAGCCTGCACTAAAGTCCCCATACCCTCACTCATTTGGAGTAAATGACGTTCATATGGCTATCGGATCCGATCGGAAACGATCGCCGACCTGGTCGTCTGACCCAGAGTGATCAAGGGCATACGGCAAGGGACCCTCAGTGCGTCAATCCCGCCTCGTGGATTGCCTAGGCTTACGTCATGTCACGTGACGAGACCGCCGGCCTCCGCGCGGCCCAGCTCCGCCTCGGCCGTCTGCCCGGATACGTCCGCCGCCCGGACCCGGCCCGCCGCAGCGGTGAGAAGGGCCATACGTACAAGAAGGGCTGGGAGGTCCGCTTCACCGCCCGCAGCGAGGCGGAGATAGCCGAGATCCGCGAGCTTGTGGTCGCCGCCGGGTTCGCGCCGGCCAGACCCTTCTTCAAGGGGCACCAGCTCATCCAGCCGGTCTACGGCATGGCCGCCGTGCAGGCCTATCTGGCCGCTAGACAGGCGGCCGAGGAACACGCCGAGCGGGTCGCACTCGGCCGGCGCAGGCGGGCGGCGGGGGCGCACGCGGGGACGGCACACGCCGGTACGGCGCACGCGGGTGGCGGGTGCGCCTCCGGTGGGTATGCGATCGGCACCCCCGGCACCCCCGGCGCCCACGGCGCTCCCGGGACCCACCGGTGCGAGCGCGAGGAGGCCGCCGCGGTGACCGCTGCGGCGGCTGCGGCCGCAGCCGCCACGTCCGCCGCGTCCGCCCAACTGGCCCGGCGGCGAGCCGTCGAGGCCTTCCCCGCCCAGGTCGAACGCGGCAACGCCGCCGACGACCGGCTCTCCCCCTCGGAGGCCCGCACGAACTCCTGACCGGGCCGCCCCCGCGCGCTGCCCCGCCCCGCGCCCCGGTTGCCGCAGGCCGCCGGGGCGCGATCGCCGCACCCGCTCCCGCCCACCGACACCCGCTCCGATGCAAGATCCGCCGTGAGTGCGGTTGCGCGGGCGGTTGTGCGGCCGCGGCTTCGCGCCGTGGGCGTGGACGTGGGACCCGGCAGGCCCTACGGTGGCACCTCAACTGCCGTGCAGCATCTGCCCTCCCATACCCTCTGGCCAGCTGCGACACGCTCGCACTACGCCCCCCGCACCACTGCGCACCACTCCACGGACCGGCTCCGACCGGCCCTGGCCCGACCCCCCGCCCGACAGTACCGCCGCCGCGCCGCACCGTCTGTCGCCGGAACCGGCCGAGCGGCGTCGGGTTCCGGGCATTCCATCAGATTGGTCACCCAGCGCACCGAGGGCCTACCGTAGAGTGAGCACAGATGATCGACCGCCAGAAACCCATCTCCCTTTCCGAGAAGACGAGATGACCAACCGTCACGCGAGCGCCGCCGAGCCTCCCCCCGAGCCCGGCGAACCGGAGGACGTACCACTGGAATTCGCGGCCTTCTGCGAACTCCACCGCCCCCGGTACCTCAGTTACGCCCGGGTGTGGCTGACCGGGCACGGCGACGCGACCACCGCCGTGCAGCAGGCCTTCGCCGAAATCGCCGTCCACTGGCGGGAACTGCTCACCAGCCCCAACCCGACCGCGCTCGCCTGGCAGATCCTGCGCACCACCGTCGCCGAACACACCCGACAGACGACCGCCGTCGACCAGGACCGCCACCCCGCCGACGACGACCTCGCGATCCTGCACTACGTCGTCGGCCTCGCCGCACCCGAGATCGCCGACGTCATCGGCACCGACACCGCCAGCGTGGCCGGGCGGCTGCGGCGCACCATGCTGCGCGAGGCCTCCGGCTGGTGACCCCGCCCGCCCCCGCCCGCCTCAGGGCCGCTCGCCCGTCACGTCGAACAGGTGGTGCACCGGGTCGTGGATCAGGTAGCGGGCGAAGGACTCGACCGTGAACCGCGCCCCGTCGCTGCGGTTCCCGGTCCGCCGCCACTGCTCGCCCGCCACCGCCTCGAACGCCGCCGCCAGCGCCTCGGCGGCCTCCGCCAGCTCCCCGGCCACCGTCTTCGGCCGCTGCTCCCGGTAGCGCTCGGCGGCCGCCGTCTCATCCTGGTTCCAGTTGGGGAACAGCGGGCCGTCCTGGTCCAGCATCAGGTTCAGCCGGACCAGGAACAGCCGGAAGACGTCCCGGACGTGGCAGGCGTACTCCAGGTCCGACCAGATCTCCGGAGCCGGGCGGCGACGCAGCTCCTCCTCATCGCCGGCCAGCACCGCCAGCCAGCTGTGCGCGTTCGCCCGGACCATCGCGGCGACGTCCGTGGGCACCACCTCCGGGGTGTCCAACCCGCAGTCGGGGCACGGGCGTTCCAGCACCCAGGTCCAGTCCTTGGTGTCGGGGACGATCGCGTCGACGGGGCTCAGGGGGTGCTCTGAAGTGCTCATGGGCCCAGCATGGCGGCCGCGCCGCCCCTCCCACCAGCGGCAAAGGCGCCAGCGACCGCCGAAATGCTGCCAGGCGTTGCCGGGTCAGCGGTCGTCGCGCTCGTACTCCAGCCGGGCCGCCAGCAGACTGTCCAGGTGCTGACGGCTCCACGCGCACACCGCGTCCATCGGACCGAGCAGCGTGCGGCCCAGCGGCGTCAACGCGTACTCGACGCGCGGCGGGTTCTCGGCGTACTCGGTCCGGGCCACCACGCCGTCCTGCTCCATCGAACGCAGCGACTCCACCAGCACCTTGGCGGTGATGCCGGCCAGTGGCACCCGCAGCTCCGAGAAGCGGCGCGGGCCCTCCTCCAGGCAGCGGATGATCTTCCAGGCCCACTTGCGGCTGCCCAGCACCGGCACGGTCTGCACCGGGCAGTCGGCCGGGAAGAAGTCCGCCGCCAGCGGCGCGGGACTGGTCTGCGTCATACCCCCGACGGTACCCGCTACGGGGCCGGTACCGTTGAAGTAACCGGCACCCCCCGGTCTACCGTCCCGACAGCGGCAGCCGAACAGGCCCTCCCCCACCGGACAGGAGACCTCCCGTGACCAGCACCACGACCGGACAGCAGCACCGCGCGGACGTCATCGTCTACGGCGCGGGCGGACAGGTCGGCCGAGCCGTCGTCACCGAGGCCCGCCGGCGCGGCCTCACCGTCACCGCCGCCGTCCGCGACCCCGAACGCCACGCCGACCTCGCCGGGGACGGCGTCACCCTGCTGCGCTGCGACGTCACCGACCCGGCCGCCGTGGCCGCCACCGCCCCCGGGCACCCGGCCGCCGTCAGCTCCGTCTACACCCCCGACACACCCTCCACCGAGTTCTACCGCGCCGCCACCACCGCCCTCGTCACCGGCCTCGACCGGGCCGGCGTACGGCGACTCGTCAGCGTCGGCGTCGCCCCACCCTGGAGACCGCCCCCGGCGTCGCCGTCCACGACGACCCCGAGTTCCCCGAGGCGTACCGCGCCTTCTCCCTCGGCCACTCCGCCGCCCTCGACCTGCTGCACGACTCCCCCGTCACCCTCGACTGGGTCGTCGTCACCCCACCGATGGACCTCGACCGCACCGCCCCCGGCACCGGCCGCTACCGGGTCGGCGGCCCCCAGGTCCTCGGCCCCCGCATCGCCCAGGCCGACCTCGCCGTCGCCGTCGTCGACGAACTCACCGCCCCGGCCCACCACCGGCAGCAGATCGCCGTCGCCGAACAGCCCTGTGACGCGCGGTAATTCCCTGTACGAACCGGGCACCGCCGGGCATGCTGGGCGCCATGCCGAGCGATCTCTCCGCCCTCTCCGTGAAGCCCGTGCTCCACGGCCCCAGCGTCCGCCTCGTCCCCCTGGACACCCGGCACACCGACCCGATGTGGGAGCTCTGCGCCGACCCGGAGACCAACCGCCTCACCGGCACCCGCACCGCCTTCACCCGCGACCAGATCGAAGACTGGTGCACCACCCGCCCCGACCAGCCCGACCGGCTCGACCTCGCCGTCGAAGACCCCGCCACCGGCCGCTTCCTCGGCGACACCGCCCTCACCGACGTCGACCCGGACAACTCCTCCGCCGACTTCCGGATCGCCCTCACCCCAGACAGCACCGGCCGTGGCATCGGCACCCAAACCACCCTCCTGGTCCTGCGCCACGCCTTCGAGACCGTCCGCCTCCACCGCGTCCACCTGGAGGTCTACGCGTACAACGAACGCGCCGCCCGCGCCTACCGGAAAGCCGGCTTCACCCTCGAAGGCCGTGCCCGCCAGGCCCACCACTGGGACGGCCGCTACTGGGACGTCCTCCACATGGCGGCCCTACGGGACGACTGGCTCGCCACTCACTGACCGGGGCCACCGTAGGGCGGTTGCTGGTACGGCGGTTGCTGGTACGGCGGTTGCTGGTACGGCGGTTGCTGCGGCCACACCCCGGCTGCGGCCGCCGAGGCCGCAGCCGCCGCCCGCTTCCGTCGCCGGGCCATCAGCACGGCGGCCACCGACGCGCCCAGCACCACGGCACCGGCGACGGCTGCGGCGATCCCCAGGCCGGTGCTGTCGCTGCTGCCGCCGCTGTCACCTTCGGGGACGACGGGCTGCACGGAGGGCTGGTCCGTCGCATCGCTGTCGTCGTCGTAGCCCGGCGGGGTGCCCTTCGACTCGGGCCGCTTAACCAACGGGTTCTCCTTCGGCCCGTTGTCCACTGCGGGATTCGGCTCCAGTGCCTTCGCGGGCGAGACGGTTCCGTAGCCGTAGTGGTTGTTGGGAACGATCGTCCCATTGGCCGGTGGGGTCGCCGACTTGATCAGCCGATTGATCACCTGGCCCGCGGACAGGTTCGGGTACTTGGACCGGATGAGCGCGGCAGTGGCAGAGACGTAGGCGGTCGAGTCGGAGGTACCGTCCCCAACCGAATAGCTGGTGGGAGACTTTGCCGAGGCGTGATAGATCCCCACACCGGGCGCAATGAGCGTGGTCTCGGAACCCGATGTGGAGTCCTCCCACACGACCCCTTTGGAGTCCACTGCCCCTACGGCCACCACTCCGGGGAACGCCGCCGGATACCCGACGCCATCGCTCTTACCGTCGTTGCCCGTGGCCGCGACCAGCACGACATCCTTCGACACTGCGTACGCGACAGCCTTGCGCGATTGCGAATCGAACCGCGAACCCCCGAGCGACATGTTGATGACCTTCGCACCGTTGTCCGCTGCGAAGCGGATAGCCGCCGCCAAGTCGTTCTGCTCAGGGATGGGGCCACCGTCACTCGTCCGCACCTTCACCGGAAGGATCTTCGCTTTGGGGGCCAGGCCCATAACTCCGGCCTGCCCAGCATGGCCATGCCCCGCAATCAGGCTCGCCATGGCGGTGCCGTGGCCATCGGTGTCAATACGCCCGTCCGATTTATTGCCGGAGAAGTCCGCCCCTGGAAGAACCTGCCCCGTCAGGTCCTGGTGCTCCGAGTTCACGCCGCTGTCGAGCACCGCAACGACAACGCCCTCCCCCTGGCTGAGCGGCCAGACCTTGGCCTCGGCCTCGAAGGTCTTCAGAGCCCACTGCTGGTCCCTGACTTGATCGGCCAAAGCCACCGGTGTGGCGGCACCCCAGACCAATGTCCCGGCGGCAAGGGCAGCCGCACCACGCACCAACAGGCGGCTTGTCAACCCGGTCACCCCACTCAACGAGGCATCCCGCAGATCGCCGACCTGCGGGATGCGTTTACGGACGGCCTCATTCCACCACGTTCGGGTTCGCCGGCTTCTCCGACGCCCAGGTCTCCTCGTCCTCGACGAGGTAGTTGGGCCGCTTGCCGTCCTTCCCCCGGCCCTTCTTGCGACGCTGCGCCTCGCTCATCGGCATGCCGGGCGCCATGACGCCCGCGCCACGGGCTTCAGGTTCGGCGCCCATCCGGTTCCGAGCCCCCAGCCCGGATCCGCCTTCCGTGAAGGCTTGCTTGGCGCGTGCTCCGGCACCGGGCGGCGTCGTCTCGCGGACAGCTCCACCAGGCCTGGCCACAGAGCCGCCCCCCTGCTTGCCACCGGGCTCCGGACAGCCCCCAGATCCGATACCCGGATAGACCTCGCCACCACCGGCTCTGACGGCCCGGCCCCCACGCGGTCCCGAACCCTCCACCGGCACCGCGCCGTCGCGAAGGAACTCCTTGCCGTCGAATCCGGACTTACCCTGCCCGAAACTGGGCGTGACCGGGGCGCTCTGCATGGTCGGTCCCGAAGGACTGACAGTTGTCTGCCCACCACCGCCGGCGATCGGCCCACTCGTGGGGACCGTAGACGGCGCCCCGTTCACGCCGGACGTCTGGGTCCCAGAGGTAACGGGGCTCGGCACGCTTCCGCTCGGGCGGGACACCGGAGTGCCCGAGATACCCGCATCCGGACCACGGCTCGTCGTAGTCGACGGCTTCGGCGAGGCCTGCGCCGTACCCCCCTTGATCCCGGAATCTGTCGGGGTGGCCGCGCTCTTGGACGTAGAACTTGCCATCATTGGCGGCTGAGAGGCCTTGGCCCGCTGCGGCGCGGTGACAGCCGCCGACCGGGCCTGCGTTCCCCCGGCCCCGAATGAGGTTCCTGAGAACACTGCGGCCGTCACGGCCGCCGCCGCGTTGCTCGGGTCATCCTGCGATCCCGGATCAGTGGGATTCTTCTCATAGCCTTTCTGCGAAGGCAGCGGCGGAGCCTTCAACGCCGGCGTCGCGATGCGGTAGTGCATCGCCAGGGTCTGCATGACGGTCGCCGCTTCGGCCTTCTTGCGGTCGGCGATCTGGACGTGCTCGTCGTCGGTGCTGAGGAAGTCGCCGACGGTGTCCTTGAGTTTGTCCCAGTTGCCGGGTTCCTCGGGCATGTCGCGCTTGGCCTTGGCCATGGCCTCGGACATGTTGTGGAGGGTGTTGGCCGCGTCGTTGGCGTAGGCGGCGGCCTCGTTGATGCTGGAGGCGAGGCTGAGCATGCTGGTGTGGAAGGCGTTGCTGGTGAGGCCTTCCCAGGAGGTGGCGGCCTCGGTGCTGACCTTGGTGAGGGTCTTGCGGATGTCCTTGAGGGTGGTCGCGGCCTTGCGCCAGGGGTCGCCGGCGGCCATCACCGCGCCGGGGTCAAGGGCCTGCGCCATCGTGCGGAGCTGGGCATGGCTGTATTTGGTGAAGTCGGTGTAGACCACGGGTGGTTGCCCTCCGTTCGGGTCGCGGGCGGTGGGCTAGCGGGTGGCGTTGCCGCGGACGGACGGGACCTGGTTCGCCTCGTAGGCGACCTCGCTCGTGGCGGAGGGGTCGGCGACCGACCAGCCGTCGTCGGCGAGCTTGAGCTTCTTGGCCACGTGCTGGTCGTGTTCCTCGTAGTTGGTCGCGGTGAGTTCGGCGCTCTTCTGGGCCTCGTCGATGGCGCCCTGGAGCTGGTTGAGCACGTCGCGCAGCGCGTCCCGCATGGTGCTGTAGCGGCTGTGGATCTCGGTGGCCTCGGCGAAGGTGCCGAAGGCGTCCTTGCCGATGCCGCTGAGCCCGTGGGCGGTCTTGCCGTTCGCGTCCTTCTCGAAGGTCTTGAGCAGCAGCCGCACTTGGCCTGCGAAGGTGCGGAGTTGTTCGACCTCGACCCGGTAGCCCTGTCCGTTTCCCCCGGTCGAACCGGTCCCTGCTCCCACTTCGGCGCCTCCCCCGTGCGTCCGTCCCCTGCGGTCGGGGCCGGGCCCCGGTGCCTCATGTCTAACACACCGGCCCCGAATTCCGCCCGGGGCGGGGTCAGTTCGAGGACGTCCGGGCACGCAGGGCCTCGGCCAGGGCCCGGCGGCAGAGGGAGTCGGCGTGTCGGGTGGTCTCGGGCAGCCGGTAGCGGCGGGCGAGGTCGAGGGTGGTGCGGACGGCGGTGTCGAGGCCGATGCGGTGGCCGACCGAGACGTAGACGGGTTTCACGCCGGGGCGGGTGCGGACGGCGCGGCCGACCTCCTCGCCGGTGGCGGGGTCGGTGAGCGGGGTCGAGGAGCCGCGTTCCGTGTCGGGTTCGCGGTGGTCGAAGATGAAGGGGGTCTTGGCGACACCGAGGGTACGCAGTCCGGTGAGGACGCCGAGGTGGCTGGCGAGGCCGAGGCGGCGCGGGTGGGCGAGGCCGTATCCGTCGCAGACGACCGTGTCGGGGGTGCGGGTGAGGGCGGCCAAGGCGTCGAGGACGGCGGGGAGTTCGCGGAAAGCGAGCAGTCCGGGGACGTAGGGGAAGGCGATCCGGCCGACGGCGGTGGCCTCCTCGACGACGCCGAGGGTGTCCCGGTCGAGCAGGACGGCCGCGGCGACGACGAGGTCGTGGTCGTCGTCGTACGCGACGTCGACCCCGGCGATCAGCCGGTCCTCGGAGCTGTCGCCGTCGACGGCCTGGACGAGCGGCCGCAGTCGTTCCTGTTCGGCGAGCGCCTGGGCCTCGGTGGTGGGCCAGTCGGCGGGGATGGGCACGGTCGGTTCCCCCGGTCTGCGTGGTGTGGACGGGCTCCACCGTACCGAGGGGCTCGGACGACCCCGGGGTGAGCCCGTGCGCCCCCTGTGCCCCCGACCTTGCAGGTTAGCCTGGACTTACCGAACTCCCCTGCCGGGTAGGACCTTTGGAACCGGCACAACTCCCGCCCGTTTCCCCCGACGTGCGAAGGACCCCCGCCATGCCGCGTCCGTCCGCTGCCCAGTTCTGCCTCGGCTCGTTCACCGTCGTCGCCACCACGGTGGCACTGCTGGCCGTCTCGGGCGCCTCTGGCGTCCTGGAGGTCGCGGTGCTGGTGGCCTTCGCGTTGGCGCTCGGCACCGTGGTGACGGTGCTCTCGCTGTCCCTGTCCTCCCGCCCGGCCGACCGTGCAAAGGGCCCCGGCTCCCGGGCCGCCACCGGACGCGAGTACGCCCGGCAGCGCTGATCCGCCGCCGGGCGCCGCTCCGCCGTCGCGTTCAGACCTCGGTGGTGACCACCACGGTCTTCGCGGCCTTGTCGTGGATGCACTGCCGGAAGGGCTTGTCGAAGACGCCGAACATCCCATCGATGAGCCACCACAGGGCGGCGCAGCAGAGCACGGCCGGGAGGATGAAGACGGCCGCCCGGGTCCAGGCGGCGGACTGGGTGGGCGGGTTCCCGTCGATCAGCATGGCGACGCGGACCTTCGTCGCCTTCTTGCCGAGGGTCTGGCCGTCCCGGCTGAGCATCAGGCCCTCGTAGACGAGGTAGACGGCACAGCCGAGCCAGAACGCGCTGGTGGAACCGTTGCGCGTGCCGAGGTCGACGAAAGGCCCGACGACGACCGCGCCGACGGCCTCGACGAGGATGAGGTCGATGAGCCGGGCGAGGATCCTTCTGGGCCAGGTGCCGATCGGCGGCATCCCGGGAACGGGGCCGGGGGTGCCGTACATGCCGGGGCCGGTGCCGTAGCCGGACGGGGGCTGGTCGTACGGCTTCTGGCCGTGGTCCGATCCACCGTAGGTGCCCTGGTAGGCACCGGGGCCCTCGGCCGGGGTGCCGGGCGGGGCGTCGGACGGGGTCGGGCGCGGCGGTTCGCCTTCCGGCGTGCCGCCACCGGGGTACGGGGGCTGCTTGTCGAAGGAGGGCTTACCGCCCCCCTCCGGCTGGGGGCCTGAGGGGTCGTGGGTGCTCATTCCCCGAGTAGAACATCACGCATTCTTGACACTTAGGACATTTTGTCCGTTTTGCTGTTCGGGCCGGAACGACCTCGCCTCAACGCCCCCGGCGACGAACCGCGCTGGGGCCTCAGCCGCGGACCACCCGGGTCCGGGCCGCCCGGTCCTGCCAGCCGCGCCGCGCCGGACGGTCGAACACCGGCCACACCAGGCCGAGCAGCAGCACCAGCCCGAGCTGTCCGACCGTCCAGCGCAGCAGCGAGCGGCCGAGGCCCAGCCGGGATTCGCCGGGCCGGGCGGCGTCCACCACCCGGATCCGGGCCAGCCGCTTGCCGAAGGTCTGGCCGGTCCGGGCGATCGGCAGCACCTCGTAGAGCAGGCTGACGAACACCAGGATGCCGAGCAGCACGGCCAGCTTGCCCACC
Source organism: Kitasatospora sp. NPDC018058 (assembly GCF_044327205.1). Classification (NCBI taxonomy): domain Bacteria; kingdom Bacillati; phylum Actinomycetota; class Actinomycetes; order Kitasatosporales; family Streptomycetaceae; genus Kitasatospora; species Kitasatospora sp. NPDC018058. The sequence continues at coordinate 164,476 of NZ_JBIRFA010000012.1, forward strand.
ACCACGTCGTCCACCAGCCAGACCTGGACCTGACGGCGGGTGAGGACGCTGGCCATCTTGGCCTGGTCGAGCTTCTGCTGGAGGTGGTCGGCCACCGAGCGGCCGAGCGGGATCCCGGCGGCGACGGCGACCACCGACAGCACGCCGGTGTCCACCGCCCGAGCCGCCAGCCGCCGCCCCAGCCCGGCCGGCACGCCGGGAGCGGCAGCGGACCGACGGCGGACGGCGGCCTCCCGGGCCGGCCGCACGACGGGCGGCGAAGCGGCGGGTGCGGGCACCGGAACCCGGGTGGGCGCCGGAGTGGGTACGGACCGCGTGGGTACGGACCGCGTGGGAGCGGGCGCGGCCTCCCCCTCCGCCGCCGGATCACCCTCCGCCCCGACCGCCGGCACCGGCACCGCGGCAGCGACCGGCGTCGGCGGCTCCCGCACCGTGACCGCACCAGCGGACGCGACCGCGGCGGTCACCTCCACAGCAACGGGAGCGCGCTCAGCCTCCGCGCTCCTCTCCTCCGATTCGGGCGCCCCCGGAAGCACCCCCCAGGAGACCCAGCGCGGCGCCCCGCCGGTCTCCATCAGGCCCCGCTGCGTCCGCGGATCGGCCTGCCAGCCGGACGCCCCGGGGGCCTCCTCCGCGGCGGGCTCGACGGTGCGGAACACCGGCCCGCCGATCACCTCCGCGACCCGCGGCCCGAGCACGAACGACGCCCCGCCGGCGGTCTGGTCGAGGTAGACCGGCCCGGTGTCGGCGGAGGTCTCGACCGGGCGCGACGACGACAGGGGCGACTGCGAGCGCGCCTGCGGCACCGGCACCACCGGCGGCGGCACCACCCGCGCCGCGGCCACGTCGGGGGCGGGCCGCCGGGCGGCGAACCGGGGCGGCTGCAGCACCTCGCCCTCGGCGGGCACGGGGCGGCTGGTGCCCGGCACCCAGGCCGAGCCGCCCCAGTACCGGACGAAGCCGGGGATGGAGGGGTCGGGGTAGTAGCCCGGCTCGGGCGCGACGGACGGGTCGCCGTCGGCGGCGAAGGGGCGGTCCGTCATGGCGGTCTTCTCTCCTGCCAGGTCCTGACGAGGGCCGATGGGGGGTCGGAACGGTCAGGACGGGTCGGAACAGGTCTCAACGCAAGCCGCGGCGGCGCGCCCGCGCACACCCTGGGGCGCTCGGCGCGCGTATGGGGGCGCCGGCGATGGGCGGACAGTCGCCGAGCAGTCACAAAGGGTAGTACCTCACCGGAGTACCGACAGGAAGTTGGCGAATCCCCGGACAGTGGAGGGCTGCCCGGGGTAAAGAAACCGGCGCGCGGCAGGTGCCCGCGCGCCGCGTCCCCAGCCGTTCACCACCCCTCAGGAAACGTCCCGAAGAAAACCTGGAAATGTGTGTAAGAGCCGGAGTGGACCGCCCTCTCAAAGGTCACAGGGCCCGGAACCGGGCACGAACCGACGGCAGAGAGGAAGACGATCATGGACCGCCCCGTCAGCGTCGTGGAGCACGAGCTGGAGCTCAACCTGGTGCTCTCCCCCGAGCACAGCGTCCCCGTCCCGGCCCGACTGACCTACGGCAGCCACGACCCGTACGCGGTGTACATCACCTTCCACCTGGACACCGGCTCCCCGGTCACCTGGGTGTTCGCCCGCGAGCTGCTGGTCGAGGGCACCTTCCGCCCGTGCGGCCAGGGCGACGTGCGGATCTGGCCGACCCGCTCGGGCCGGCGCAGCGTGCTCTGCCTGGCGCTCAGCTCGCCCGCCGGGGACGCGCTACTGGAGGCGCCGCTGCCGGCCGTCGCGGCCTGGCTGGAGCGGGCGCACCGGCTGGTCCCGCCGGGCAGCGAGCTGGCCGCGCTGGACATGGACGGCTCGCTCGCCGAGCTGCTCGCGTAGGCGTGCGCCGCAGCGCGCAGCGGCGCGTGCAGGAACGACGCGTCCGGGCACACCACCGGCAGGACCGACACGTGCCGCAACGGCACCTGCCGGAACAGCCCCGGGAACCGGGCAACCGCAGCGGCGCCCCCGCCGGATCAGCGGGCCGCGGGGGCCTGCTGACGACCGCGGGTGGCGTCCGGGCCGCCGTCGCCGCCGCGCTGTCCGGGCAGCCGGACCGGGGGCGCGCCGGCGGACCGCCGCCGGGCCCTCATCCGGATCGCGGCGGCGAGCAGGAAGCAGAGTCCGACCCACGGATAGATCGAGGTGGGCAGCTGGCGCAGCGGTGACATGTGGAGGACGGCCGGGCCGAGCGGCTTGGCGGCCCACATCGCGAAGGACAGGAAGGCGACCAGCGTGGCCCAGAACGCGGCCCGCCAGCGGAGCCTGCGCACGCCCGCCGGGCGGGCGTGCTCGACGGAGGCCTCGGCGGCGAGCAGGACGAGCAGCGGCACGCACCAGACCCAGTGGTGGGTCCAGCTGATCGGCGAGATCAGCACGGCCGTGACGGCGGCGCAGCAGACGCCCCAGGCCTCGGACCGGGGCAGCCAGCGGCCGCTGCGGGCGGCCCAGGCGGCGACGGCGAGGCCGGCCAGCGCGACCAGGCCGGCCCCGAGGGTGGCGAGGACTCCGGGGTCGGCGGTGTGCAGCAGGCGGGCCAAGGCGCCGCGCAGCGACTGGTTGTCGACGATCTCGGTCTTGCCGACCCGGGAGGAGTCGTAGAGGTACTTGGTCCAGAAGCCCCAGGTGGCGTCGGGCAGGAAGAGCGCGCCGATCAGGAAGGTGCCGAGGAAGGTGAGGCCGGCCGTGAAGGCGGCCCGGACCCGGCCGGTGAGCAGCAGGTAGACGGCGAACAGGCCGGGGGTGAGCTTGAGGCCGGCCGCGATGCCGATCGCCATGCCCTTGCCACGGTGCGTGTCCGGCCGGGTGAGGTCCCAGAGGATCAGGCAGGCGAGGGCGAGGTTGATCTGGCCGTACCGGAGCGTGGTGAAGACGGGTTCGAGCCAGACGCCGAGGCCAGTCACCAGGACCACGCCGATCGGCCGCAGCTCGCGGCGGGGCCAGCCGACCAGCTTGAAGGACAGGTGGGTCAGCAGGGCGAGCAGCCCGAGGTTGCCGAGAGTGATCACCACCCGGAGGAAGGGGACCGGGAACCAGGTGGTCGGGACGAACAGCATCGCCGCGAACGGCGGGTACGTCGCGGGCAGGTTCCACTCGGTGACGCGCAGCGCGTACAGGTCGGTGCCGTTGGCGACGGCGGCGCCCTCGGCCCGGTAGACGATCATGTCCACCATCGAGGTGTGGACGAAGTGGCGGACCACTGCGTACACGACCAGGGACAGCAGGGCCAGGGCCGAGGCGGCCAGCAGCGGGCGGCGGGGGGCCTCGCGCAGCGCGCGCACGGGGGCGCCGAGCGCGAGCCGCAGCCGGTCGGACAGGGGGGCGGGCGAGGGGTCGGGTACGGTCCGCACCGGGCTGCGCTCGTCTTGCACCGCTGTCACTGTCCACTCCGTCCACCGCTCGGCCAACCAGCGACGATACCGGATGGCGCCGGCCCCGGCCTGGGCACGATCGACTACGCAGCGTCATAAATGCGGCCCGAGCTGCGGAACAGTGACGCCCCGGCCGTCCGTGCCCGGCTGCGGGCTGGGCACGGACGTCCGGGGCCGACCAGGGGCCCGGTGGCGAACAGGGGGCCCGGGGGCGGGGGGACCTCAGCCGGTGTAGCCGCCGAGGGTCCGGGTGAAGTCCAGCGGCTGCTGGACGATGCTGCTGCAGGTGGCGTCGGCGTAGCCCTTGGCGCCGCCGTCGCAGGCCTTGTCCCGGGTGCCGGACCACATCGCCAGCCAGGCCAGGTGCTTGGTCGCGGCGAAGTCGGCGAGCTGCTTGGCGTCGGCCACCGTGAAGACCTCGCTGGCGACGTCGTTGACGCCGATCATCGGGGTGACCGCGACCTTGCGCCAGGCGGCCGCGTCGTCCAGCCCCAGCACGCTCTTGACCTGGGCCTGGGTGGCGGTGGCCGCGGCGATCGCGTAGGTGCCCATCCGGCCCTGCGGGTTGGGGGCGACGCCGTCGCCGAAGTCCATCGCCATGATGTCGACGGCGCCGATCGCGACGCCGTTGGCCTTGGCATCGGCGACCAGGTTGACGCCCTCCTGGGTCAGGCCGGAGGGCAGCGCGGGCAGGGTGAAGGAGACGTCGAGGGCCTTGCCCTTGGCGGCGGCGTTCTTCTGCAGCTGGGCGACGGCCTGGGCGCGCCGGGTGTTGGCGGCGGCGTCGGCGATCGCACCGCCCTCGACGTCGAAGTCGAGCTTGGTCACCCCGTAGGCGTCGACGACCTTCTGGTACGCGGCGGCCAGCTCGGCGGTGGAGCCGCAGGCGAGGGCCAGCTCACTGCCGTTGGCACCGCCGAAGGAGACCCGGACGTCGCCGCCGGCCGCCCGCAGCGCGCCGATCTGGGCGGCCACCGCGTCGACGGACAGGTCGCTCACGCCGCCCCACTTGGGCACGCAGCCGCCGCCGGAGACCACGAAGGCGAGGTTGAAGTTCTTCACGCCGGTGGCCTTGGCGGTGGCGGCCAGGTCGTAGGGCGGGTAGAGGGAGGTGTCCACGTAGGGGGCGAAGCCGGCCCCGGCGCCGGCCGGGGGTACGGGCGCACCGGTCGCCGTGGGGGTGGCGGGCTGGCCGGGGCCGGTGGTCACAGGGACCGGCGCCGGGGTGGTCGGCTTCGCGGTGGCGGTCGGGGTGGGCTTGGCGGTGGCACTCGCACTGGCCGAAGCCGTGGCCGAAGCCGAGACCGTGGCCGTGGCGGTGGGAACCGCGGTGGCGGTGGCCGTCGGCCGCCCGGAGGGCGTGGGCACGGTGCCGTCGCCCGCCTTGCAGGAGACGTTGTCGATCAGGCAGTTGCCCGGCTCGGCTTGCGCCGCGCCCGTGCCTCGGGCGACGAAGCCGACCACCACGCTCTTGCCGGGCTCCAGCCGCTTGCTCCAGGACTCCGGTTTGACGGTGATGTGCTGCCCGTCGGCGGTGAAGGTGGCGTTCCAGAGCGAGTCGATCTTCGCCCCGGTCGGCAGGTCGAAGCTGAGCGTCCAGTCCTCGATCGCGCTGCGGTCCGGGTTGGTGACCAGGTACTGACCGGTGTAGCCGGAGTCCCAGTCGCTGGTCCGGCTGTAGACGGCGCCGAGCGAGGCGGCGCTGGCCGAGGAGGCGAGTACCACGACCCCGCCCGCGACCACGGCGGCGGCGACCGCGGAGGCCCCGAAGATCGCGCCCTTGCGGCTGCGCCTGCGGCGACCGGAACGGCGGGTGGGCTGGCTGGTCATGGCGCGTTACCTCCGAGTGCCTTCGCCGGTCGGGTGACCGGCGCGACCGACGCTAACGGCGCGGAAGCGGCCGAAGCGGCGGGCTGAGCATGCGGTAGAACTCCCTTAGGCCGCAGTTAAGGAACGGCCCCGACGCCGCCCCGAAACCGCCCCGAGCCGAGCCGAACCGAAGGCGCGCGGGCGGGGCGACACCGGGTCACTTCGGGAACAGCGCGCCCCGCGAGCGTCGCCGCCCGGCCCGCGTGGGGGCCGCCCCCTCCGCCCGGGTGCGCAGCCGCAGCCGGGTCTCCGCGCCGCCGAGGACGGCGGAGCGGCCGAGCGCCAGGTCGCCGCCGGTGGACTCGGCGAGTTTGCGGACGATGTCCAGGCCGAGGCCGGTGGAGCCCTCGCCGCCGTGGCCCTCGCCGCGCTTGAGGGCGGCGGCCGGGTCGCTGTAGCCCGGCCCGCCGTCGCCGACCAGCACGATCACCGAGGAGTCGGTGGCCAGGACGTCCACCGAGAAGGCGGTGCCGACGGCGGTGTGGCGGAAGACGTTGCCGAGCAGCGCGTCGACGACGGCGGCCAGGTCGGCGCGCTGGACGGGTACCGGCACGGCCTGTTCGGCGCCGGCCAGCTGCCAGCGGCGGCCCTCGTCCTCGGCCAGCGCGGACCAGAAGCCGACCCGTTCGCGGATCACCTCGGCGGCGTCGCAGCCGACCACGACGGCGGGCGCGTCCTCGGGGGCGCGGCGGGCGGAGCGGATGATCTGGTCGACCTCGCGTTCCAGTTGGGCCACCGCGTGCCGGGTGGCGTCGGCCGCGTCGCCGTCGCCGAGCGAGGCGGCGTTGAGCCGCAGCACGGTCAGCGGGGTGCGCAGCCGGTGCGACAGGTCGGCGGCCAACTCGCGTTCGGCGGCGACGAGTTGGACCACCCGGTCGGCCATGGTGTTGAACGCCTGGGCGGCCTCGCGCAGTTCCTCGGGGCTGCCGTCGACCTGCTTGCCCGTCACCGGGACCCGCACCGCGAGGTTGCCGGCGCCGAGCGAACGGGCGGCGGTGGCGAGCCGGCGGGCGGAGGCGACGATCCGGCTGCCCATCCGGTCGGCGACCAGCACCGAGATGGCGACCAGGCCGAGCGCGACCGCGGAGAGCACCAGCCAGGCGGTGGAGACGCCCCGGGTGAGGTCGCTCTCGGCCACGAACACCTCGATCACGGCGGTCCGGCCGGTGTCCACCGCGACCGGCTGGAGCAGCGTGTAGCCGCCGGGCACCGCGACGGTGAAGGAGCGGCCCTGCCCACCGGCGGTGGCCACGTCGGCGAGGGCCGCGCGCCCCTCGCCGATGGTGGGCCCGTCCGGCCCGCCGCCGGTCGGCACCCCGGTGGGCACCGGCAGGTGCACCGCCATCCGGCCCTGCGCGCCCGCGTCGGTGCTGGCCAGCGCCCGGTTGACGGCGTCCTGGTCGGTGGTGATGGCCAGCGCCGGGCCGAGCGCGGCGGCCTGCCGCTCGGCGGCGGTGAACGCCCGGTCCCGGGCGGTCTGTTGGACCATCAGGCCGAGCGGGATGAGGAAGGCCAGGGCGACCATGGTGGTCCCGGCCACGGCGGCCTTGATCAGGGCCCAGCGCAGCGAGTGCGCGGACCGCTTCACGTCCGGTGCTCCCCGGGGTCCCCGACGGCCTCCAGCCGGACCCCGACGCCGCGGACCGTGTGCAGGTAGCGGGGGTCGGCGGCGGTCTCGCCGAGTTTGCGGCGCAGCCAGGAGAGGTGGACGTCGATGGTCTGGTCACCGCCGTAGGTCTGCCGCCAGACCTCGGCGAGGATCTCCTTGCGCGGCACCACCACGCCGGGCCGACCCGCCAGGAAGGCCAGCAGGTCGAACTCACGCCGGGTCAGGTCGAGCAGCCGCCCGTCCAGGACGGCCTCGCGCCGCTGTAGGTCGACGGCCAGTCCGCCGACCCGCAGCACCTGGGCGACGGGCGCGGCACCGCTGCCGAACCGACGCAGCACGGCGGCCATCCGGGCGCTCAGGTGCTCCCCCGAGAAAGGTTTCACCAGGTAGTCGTCGGCCCCGTCGTTGAGCAGACGGACGATCTCCGCCTCGTCGTCCCGGGCGGTGGAGATGATCACCGGGACGTCGGTCAGCCCGCGGATCATCTTGAGCGCCTCGCTGCCGTCCAGATCGGGCAGTCCCAGGTCCAGGATCACCAGGTCACAGCCGACCTGGGCGACCTCCCGCAGCGCTTCCAGAGCCGTGCCCACACTGCGGACCGCGTGACCGGTGTCGGTCAGGTGGCGGATGAGGGCGGAACGCACGAAGGGGTCGTCCTCGACCACGAGCACTGTTGCCATGGGCCTGCACGGTACGCCATCGGCGGGCAGTGGTCTGTACCTCGGGGGTGGGCCCGGGCCGGGTCCGGACATCGCCCAACTGCCCTGCCGAACAGCGAGGGTGCCGCCCTCGACGGCCCGGGAATACGGCAGGATGTGCGGACGATGCGGAACGGACTGGTACAGCTCGGCGCCTGGGCGGCGGCCACCGGGGCGGCGGTGGCGCTGTCCTGGCTCGGCGTGCACGCGGTGCTCACCGACGCCGCGTTCGAGCAGCCCACGGCGCTGCCGCTGCCCTCCCCGAGGGCCGACGGCACGCCGTACACCGCGACCGCCACCCCCGACCAACCGCGTACCTCCGCCCAGGACGGGCCCACGCCCGCGCCGGCCTCCCCGACCGCCACCGCCACCCGCCCACCGACCGTCGCCCCGGCCACCCCGCCCGCCCGGCGGCCCACGCCGACCGCCACCGCGACGTCCACGGTGAGGAGCTATCCGATCCCCGGCGGCCGGGTCGCCCTGGACATCCGCGCCGACCGGGCCTCGCTGGTCTCCGCCACCCCGGACCCGGGCTGGCAGATGCAGGTGTGGAACGGCGACCAGTGGATGCGGGTGGACTTCACCAAGGGCGACCAGGCCAACTCGGTGTTCGTCTACTGGAACGGCCACCCGCCGATCGTGGAGACGGCGATCCGCTGAGGCCGCGTCACCGGTGTCACCCCGGCGTCACCAGCCCTCGAAGGGCACGTACCCCGGCAGGTACGGCCCCGCGTACCCGGCCCGGTCCACCAGCGTGTGTCTGGTGCCGCCCGGCACCCCGATGGTGGCCAGCACCACCGAGCCGAACCGGTCCCGCACCTCGTACGGCTCGGCCAGCGACAGCGCGCCCCGGTCCACCGCGTAGTCGTACGCGTAGTAGACGTCCGGCACGCTCACCGCGAGGTCCAGCACCCCGCCCCCGTGCCGGGCCAGGTGCGCGGCCAGCTCCCGGCCGCGCGGACCGGTCACCCGCACCGGCGAGGTGAGTACGATCCGCGTCCCCGGCGCGGAGAGCACGTACGACACCGTCTCCGGCTCGCCGGTCTCCGGCCCGGCGTACGCGGTGCAGCGCAGTCCGAGCGCGGCGCAGTAGCGGCGGGCCGCCCGCCGCGCGTCGGCGACCGCGAAGACCACCGCGTCGGCGCGGCCCATCGCCAGCGGATCCGGCTCCCCCGTCCCCTCGGCCAGGCCCGCGGCGAGCAGGACGGGTTCGGCGGCGGTGTCGGTCATGACGGCCCTCCCGGTAGGCGTACGGACCGCCCCGCGTCCGGGGTGGGGCCCGAGGCACGGAGTCGTGGCTGGAGGGTGGCGCCGAGCCGACCTACGCGCAACTGTTCCGTTTCCTCCTGGTCAAGCTGTGCCCCGGAGCGGGAGAATCGGCGGCACCGCTGTACAGAATGCCCACCGGAGGAGGAGCCGCGATGCCCCCCGCCCACTCCCCGAGCTCCCCCGGCTCGCCCAACTCCCCCACCCCCCAGGGCGTTTCCACTCCCCCGCCGGGCGGCGGGAACGACGCCATCGACGCCCTGGACGGCCGGCTGATCCGGCTGCTGGCGGAGGAGCCCCGGATCGGTGTGCTGGAGTGCTCGCGCCGGCTGCAGGTCGCCCGCGGCACCGTGCAGGCCCGGCTGGACCGGCTGCAGGCCAAGGGGGTGATCAGCGGGTTCGGCCCGGAGGTGGACCCGGCGGCGATCGGCTACCCGGTGACGGCCTTCGCCACCCTGGAGATCTCCCAGGGCCAGGGCGCGGACGTGCGGGCGCACCTGGCGGGTGTGCCGGAGGTGCTGGAGCTGCACACGATCACCGGCATCGGGGACATGCTGGTGCGGATCGTGGCCCGCTCCAACGCCGATCTGCAGCGGGTGATCGACCGGGTGGTGGGCTTCGACGGGATCGTCCGTTCCTCCACCGCGATCGTGCTGGAGAACCCGGTGCCGTACCGGATCCTGCCGCTGGTGGACCAGGCGGCCGCCGAGTAGGGCGGCCCACCCACGGAGAATCGGCGACGGCGACCGGTCAGCAACTGGGGACGCTGCCCCCGCTCCTGAGCGCCTCCAGCGCCGAGACCGACTCGGCGAGTGTGCCGACCGGCACCAGGCGCAGCGTCTTGGGGGTGTTCACCTTGGCGTCCGCGCACTCCTCCTTGGGCAGCAGGAACACCGTGGCGCCGTCCCGGGCGGCCGCCTGGGTCTTCAGCGGGACGCCGCCGACCGGGCCGACGGTGCCGTCCTTCTCGATGGTGCCGGTGCCGGCGACCTTCAGCCCGCCGGTGAGGTCACCGCCCTTGCCGTCGCCGGCCAGCTTGTCCACGATGCCCAGCGCCAGCATCTGGCCGGCGCTCGGGCCGCCCACGTCGCCCAGGTCGACCTTCACCTTCACCTGGTCCGGCGAGAGGTGGAGGTAGCTGAGCGCGGCCTCGGTGGCGCTGTCCTGCGACTCGGCCATCTGCTGGGCCGTCACCTCCTCGGCCTTGGCCGGGTTGCCCTGCGGGTACACGGTGTCGGTCGGGCGGACCGCCTCCTTGGGGTCGAACCAGGCCTGCAGGGCGCGCCAGAACCTGGTCTTCTGGCCCGGGTTGGTGGCCGAGATGGTGACCATCCGCAGCTCGCCCTCGGTGGTGCGCAGCGGCGCCCCGGTGATGGTGAGCACCGGGCGGTCCTGGTAGGAGCCCAGGGTGTCCGCGGTCAGGCCCGGCCAGGTCAGGGTGTACGGCAACGGGACGAAGGCGGCCACGCCGAACAGCGCGGCGACCAGCACCCCGCAGAGCGCGAGCGCGCGGGTCCGCGGGGCGGAGAGGGCCTTGGGCAGCTTGGTGTCGGACACAAGGGGAATCCAAACACACCCGGCGCCGCTCCGTGGTTCGCCCGCTCGCTGCCGGCCCGGGGCGGAGGCGCTACCTCAGGGCGTCGGCCACCTCGGTGGCCGCCTCCACCACCCGGGGGCCGACCCGCTCGGGCACCAGCCCGTTCAGCATCACCACGCCGACGCTGCCCTCGATGCCGCTCAGCCCGAGCAGCGCGGCGGCTGCCCCGCTGGCGCCGGACTGCTCCTCCGCACGGGTGATGACGAAGCCCTGCTCGGGTCGGCGCTGGCTGGGGAAGCCGCGGGCCTCCAGGATCGCGCGACCGGCCGCGCTCTCGGTGAGCGGGTGGCGCAGTCCGGTCCGGTAGGCGACGTGGAAGTCGGTCCAGCTCGGCTCGACCACGGCGACGGCCAGCGCCTCGTTGCCGTCCACCAGGGTCAGGTGGGCGGTGGCGCCGAGGTCCTCGGCCAGGCTGCGCAGGGCGGGCAGCGCGGCCTCGCGCAGCAGCGGGTGCACCCGGTGCGCCAGCCGCAGCACGCCCAGGCCCACCCGGGCGCGGCCGCCGATGTCGCGACGGACCAGGCCGTGCTGTTCCAGGGTGGCGAGCAGCCGGTAGACCACGGTGCGGTTGACGGCCAGCCGGGCGGCCAGCTCGGTGACGGTGAGCCCGCGCTCGGAGTCGGCGAGGAGCTTGAGGACGCGGACGCCGCGGTCCAGCGTCTGGGAGGTCTCGGCAGTCACGACGGACATTCCTTTCCGCGGCGCTCGCGGGGCGGGCGGCGCCGGGCCGAAAGGCCGGCGTCGCGCGCAGGTGGGGGTGGCCGCGCTCGGGCCGCGCGGCGTCGTCGTTGACGGCCGCGCGGTCCTGCGGAGCCCGTCCCGCGGGGGTTGCCCACCGGAAGAGCGTGGGGGAAAGGTAGTGAAGGAAATGTCGCGGCGGAAGTGGTTGTCCAAAATTCGGGCGTGATCGTCACCAACGCCAGCCGGAATTCCGGACAAACACCCCCAAGTCACCAGGTACAACAGGGCACGAGATCGACCTCGGTCCGATGTCCGGACACACCGGGGCAGACAGGCCCGGGGCGGACAGGCCCGCCCCCGCCCGCCGGACCGTTACTTCGCCCACTCCCGAATGCGGGCGATCCGCGCCTTCAGCTGGTTGGCGGTGGCCTGCGCGGTGAGCGGCCCGCCGCACTGGCGGCGCAGCTCGTTGTGGATGGTGCCGTGCGGCTGGTTGGTGCGGTGGTGCCAGGCGGCCACCAGCGCGTTCAGCTCCTTGCGCAGCTCGCGCAGCTCCTGGTGGGTGACGACCGGCCGCTGCTCGGCCGGCAGCTCCAGCAGGTCGGCCTCCTCGGCGGGCTTGGTCTTGCTGCGCTGGATCTGGCGGTGCTGGCGCTTCTGCAGCAGCATCTGCACCTGGTCCGGCTCCAGCAGGCCCGGGATGCCGAGGTAGTCGTCCTCCTCCTCGCTGCCCGGGTGGGCCTGCATGCCGAATTCCATGGCGTTGTACAGCACCCGGTCGAAGACCGCGTCGGAGCCGAGCGCCTCGTAGGAGAACTCATCGCCGCCCGCGCCGTCCGGCCCGTCGTTGGCCCGCTCGGCCTCGGCGAGCAGTCGGTCCTCCTCGTCGAAGAGGCCGTCGCCCTCCTTCTTCGGCCGGTCCAGCACGTGGTCGCGCTGGAGCTCCATCTCGTTGGCGAAGCCCAGCAGCATCGGGATCGTCGGCAGGAACACCGAGGCCGTCTCGCCGCGCTTGCGGGCGCGCACGAAGCGGCCGACGGCCTGGGCGAAGAACAGCGGGGTGGAGATCGAGGTGGCGTACACCCCGACGCACAGCCGCGGCACGTCGACGCCCTCGGACACCATGCGGACCGCGACCATCCAGCGCGAGGTCCCGGCCGAGTAGTCGGAGATCCGCTTCGAGGCCTCGGTCTCGTCGGAGAGGACCAGGGTGACCTTCTCGCCGCTGATCTCGCGCAGCATCTTGGCGTAGGCGCGGGCCACCGTCTGGTCGGTGGCGATCACCAGTCCGCCGGCGTCCGGGATCGCCTTGCGGACCTCGGACAGCCGCCGGTCGGCGGCCTGCAGCACCGCCGGGATCCACTCGCCCTGCGGGGACAGCGCGGTGCGCCAGGCCTGGGCGATCAGGTCCTTGGTCATCGGCTCGCCGAGCCTGGCCTCCAGCTCGTCGCCGGACTTGGTGCGCCAGCGCATGTTGCCGCTGTAGCTGAGGAAGATCACCGGGCGGACGACGTGGTCGGCGAGCGCGTGCCCGTAGCCGTAGGTGTAGTCGGCGACGGACTTGCGGATGCCGTCGCCGCCCGCCTCGTACGAGACGAACGGGATCGGGTTGGTGTCCGAGCGGAACGGCGTCCCGGTCAGCGCCAGCCGACGGGTGGCGGGCTCGAAGGCCTCGAAGCAGGCCTCGCCCCAGGATTTGGAGTCACCGGCATGGTGGATCTCGTCCATGATCACGAGGGTCTTGCGGGCCTCGGTCCGGTTGCGGTGCAGCATCGGGTTGACCCCGACGCCCGCGTAGGTGACCACGATGCCGTGGTACTCCCGGGACAGCGGTCCGGAGGAGTACGCCGGGTCCAGCTTGATACCTATCCGGGCGGCGGCCTCGGCCCACTGCTTCTTCAGGTGCTCGGTCGGCGCGACCACCGTCACCTGCTGCACCAGGTGGTTGTGCAGCAGGTACGAGGCCAGGGTGAGCGCGAAGGTGGTCTTGCCTGCGCCCGGGGTGGCGACCGCGAGGAAGTCGCGCGGCTGGGTCTCGATGTACTTGTCCAGCGCACCCTGCTGCCAGGCCCGCAGCTTGCCCGCGGTGCCCCAGGGGGCGCGACCGGGGAAGGCCGGGGAGAGGTGGTGCGAGGCGGCGGGCGCAGCGTGGCCGACGGCCCGGACGGGATCTTGCGTCTCCGGTACGTCGGAGAACAGCGGCATCGAGGAGGCGGCGGCAGTACTCACGGTCTCCGAGGGGGGATCATCGCAGGTCAGGGGCGGTTTTGCAGCCCCGTCCCGCGGTCGGGCGGCGATCGGACAACCCGCCCAGCCTACCGGCCCCGCCACCGTTCGGCCGCTTCGACCCGAGTCGGCGCGGGGCCGGGGCGGCCGGAAATCGACGTGACGATGGTCACATCGAAATCCCGTCGGAGGCGCGTAATGGCAGGCCGCCCCACCGCTCTCACCGGTGTAAGGCCGCCCCACCCCGACCGCCCGGAGGAACCCCGCCATGCAGCACGCCGCCGTCGAAGAGACCGTCCAGGCCCACCTGATCCTCTCCCCGCACCGCTCCGCCCGGCTGCGCGTGGTGCTGTCCTACCTGCCGGAGGACCCGTTCGCGGTGCGGATGGCCTTTCCCGCCGAGTTCTCGCTGGACGAGGTCACGGACGACCAGGGCGCCGAGGACATCGTCTGGGTCTTCGCCCGCCAGTTGCTCTCGGCCGGCCTGGAGCTGGCGGCCGGCGTCGGCGACGTCCACGTCCGGCCCGCGACCGGCCGGCGCACCATGGTGGAGCTGCGGGCCCCGGAGGGCACCGCGCTGCTCCGGTTCGACACCACCGACCTGCGGCGTTTCCTGTGGCGCAGCCGACTGCTCGTCGCCGAGGGCGAGGAGCACCTGCACCTGGACGCCGACCGCGCGCTCGCCCAGCTGCTCGGCTGACCGCCGGACGGAGTCCGGGAGCGCCCCCGGGCTTCCGGCCGTCAGAACCGGCCACCACGGCGGCCGGCACGACCGGTCCCCGGTCCGGGGCCCGGGAAGGGCTAGCCCGACAGCTTGCGCATCAGCCGCACGCCCTGCCCCGCCGTCAGGTGCGGCAGGTAGGCCTTGCCGATCGCCCTGGTGATGCCGGGCAGCGCGGCCGGGTCGGGGTAGGCCATGTACATCGGCCGGTACTCCGGCTGGAACTTCGCCTTGAACGCGAGCAGCGAGCGGAAGCCGTACACCGGTTCCAGCACCTTGCCCATCCAGTCCAGCATCCGCTGCAGCCCGGTGGGCTCCTCGTCCTGCCCGGTGCGGGCCAGCGGCGCGCCCGACAGCGACAGGAAGCGCGCGCCCTCGCCCTTGAAGCCGAGCGCGGCCGAGGCGATCAGGAACTCGTTGACGCCGCGGAAGCCGTCCGAGCGCCGCCGCATGAAGTCCAGCGTCCAGCCGACCGGCACGCCGTTCTCGTACACCGGCATCCAGCTGGTCAGCCCGTGCACCGTGCGCTGCTCGTCCACCGCGATCAGCACCCGTACGTCCGGGTCGTCCAGCTCCTCCAGCCCGCCGAGGGTGAAGCCCATCTCGGGCAGGCCCTTCTCGGAGACCCACTCCTCGGAGATCGCCCGGATCTGCTCGCGCAGCGCGATCGGCGCCTCGTGGTACGCCCACCACTCGGCGGTGATGCCCTGCTTGCCGGCCTTGTTGAGGGCGGTGCGGATGTCCTGCCACTTGCGGCCGGTGAAGGCCAGCTCGGGCAGCGGCACCACGGTGTCCTCGGCGACCTGCACCGAGCGCCAGCCCAGCTGGGCGGCGGCGGCCCTGGTCTCGGCGGAGACGCTGTAGAAGCACGGCGTCCAGCCGCGGGCGTCGCAGTGCCGGGCGAAGCCGGCCACCGCCCGCGCCCGCGCGTCCGGCGCGCCGAACGGGTCGCCGGTGGTCAGCGCCACGGTGCCCACCAGCCGGTAGGCGACGGCGGCGCGGCCCTGCTCGTCGAACCAGTAGTGGTTGCCGTCCCAGGTCGTGATGAAGGACAGCGTCCCGCCGCCGTGCGCGCTGAGCAGCGCCCGGGCCCGGGCGGCGGCCGCCGCGTCGGTGTGCAGTACCGGACGGCGGAAGACGGACAGCAGCGCGCACAGCGTGACCACCCAGAACGCCAGCCCGCAGTACGTCTCCAGGAACAGCGCCACCGGCCCGACCGCGATCGGGTAGTCCGGCGTCAGGTCGTTGTACGCGGGCGGCAGGAACTGGGCCGGCAGTCCGTGCATCAGCCGGCGGACGGTCGCCCCCGGCTCGAACTGGTGGGCCACCAGGCGCCCGAGCCCCACGTAGGCGGCCGAGGAGACCAGCGCGGCCCCACCGACCACCACGGCCAGCCGACGCACCGCCCGGCCGGACAGCCGTACCCGGAACCGCTGCCGGGTGGCCAGCAGCAGACCGGTGGTCAGCAGCGGCAGCAGCATCGCCTCGACGAAGTACTGCACCACGTCCCCGCTGACCGGCCCGGTGTCCAGGTACAGCCAGGCCAGCAGCGCCACCCAGAGCAGCTCGGCGACGACGGTGATCCGCCAGGCGAACCGCAGCCCCCGGCGCAGCCCCTCGGCGAGCACCAGCAGCAGCGCCGGGAACAGTGCGGCCATCAGCCGCCCCGGGGTGTCGAAGATCCGCTCGACGGCGTGCGCCCGGGCGCAGTCGTGGGCCGACATCGCGCAGAAGTCGGCCACCTCCTCCGGGCTGAGCCGGTGCGAGAAGTACAGCTCGGAGAAGGTGTTGAACGGCCCGCTGGCGTTGTCGTACAGCGAGGCGATCAGCGGCCCGAAGGCGGCGGCGACCAGGCAGAGCGCGACCAGCACCCGGGTCTCGGTGTGCGAGGAACGGGGGGTGCGCAGGTACGGCCGGCCCCGGCTGAGCAGGGCACCGGCGCCCAGTCCGACCAGCGCGGCGGCGCAGCGCTGGACGCTCTGCAGGTGGCCGACGTACAGCGTCATGACCAACGGGACGAGCAGCACCAGCAGGTGCAGCCGGCGGCGCCAGAGCACGGTGAGCCGGTAGCCGAGCACCCCGGCCAGGGCGAACAGGCCGACGCCGGGCCCGACCGAGATCTGGTCGGCCACCGAGCCGGTCCACTGCTCCCCCACCGCGGAGCCGAACTCGACCAGCCCGGCGCCCAGCAGGGTGCCGGCCACCTGCCCGCCGACCAGCACCGCGAGGGTGCGCAGTCGGCCGAGCCGCCGCTCGGCGGCCGGGCCGACCAGGAGCAACAGCAGGCTGGTGAAGACGTACGCGCCGATGCCCGAGCACCACAGCATCGAGGTGACCGGCGTCCACCAGCGGCCCTCGGCGAGCGTAGGCAGGCCGACGCCGGCACGGCCGAGCAGCCGCTCGGACGGCCCGGTGGCCAGGCTCCCGGCGGCCGCGCCGAGCGTCCAGAGCCCGGCCAGCAGCGCCAGGGTCAGCGGCGCCGCGCGCAGCCGGTCGCGGAGCACCCGGGCCGCCCGCCGCACCCGCTGCGGGCGCGGCTCCACCGTCCGGGTGACCGGCCCGAGGTCGGCGCCGCGGTCGTGCTCGGCGGTCGGGGCCGCCGGGGCCGCCGGGGGCCGTCCGGCGGATGTCGTCGGATCGGACCGCGGCGTCCGAGTGGGTGCACCGCACGGCGGAGGATGGGGGCCCCTCCCAGCCGCCGGGCCGGGTGAGAGTCCGTGCGGTGGGGGCACCTCCCGGCCTCCGAGCTGGGGGACATCGGCGACTGGCGACAACGCGGCGAGGTGCGCTTGCGCCCTGGGGGTACCGCCCGGCCGAAGGCCGGGGGAGCGTCGCGGCCGCTTCAGGCGGGTCACCGGATCAGTCCGGTCTGCTGGGCGAGCCAGGGCAGGTTCTGCTCGAAGGCCTGGCGGAACACCACCCAGCTGTGCTGGCCGGGGATGGTCTGGTAGCCGACCTTCATCCCGGCCGCCTGGGCCGCCGCGTACACCTTCTCCTGGCCCGGCCGGTACCACTGGTCGTTGGCGCCGACCACGAACATGCCGGCGGTGTCGGGGAACCGCTTGCGGGCCATCAGGTGCAGCGGGTCGACGGCGGCGAACGCGTTCTCGTCGCCGTCGAAGGCCTTGGACACGGTCTCGTCGTGGCTGCCCAGGGTCGGTTCCTCCTGACCGGAGACGTCCAGGAAGGTGCCGTACACGTCCGGCCGGTTGAGGGCCAGTTGGAGCGAGCAGGTCCCGCCGAGCGAGATCCCGCCGATGGCGAGCGAGCCGCGGCCGGTGGCGGTCTGCAGGTTTCGGTGGATCCAGTCCGGGATGTCGTCGGCCAGGTAGGTCTGCGACTTGGCGATCTTCGAATCCACGCAGAGCGGGTTGGCGAACTGACCGCCGGTCTCGTCGGCGACCACCACGATCGGCGCCAGGCCCTGGTGCTCGGCGGCGAAGGCGTCCAGGGTGTCCCGGATGCCGCCGGAGTTGACCCAGTCCTCCGGGGCGCCGGGCTGGCCGGGCAGCAGCACCACGACCGGCAGCAGCGGCCGGGGGTTGGCCCGGTAGGCGGGCGGCAGGTAGACGTAGCCGGGCCGGGCGGAGAAGCCGGACTTGGTACCGGGGATGGTCACGGTGGAAAGAGTGCCCTTGTCGGGCAGACCGGGCGACGCGTGCCAGAGCTCGGCGAGCGGCCGGTCGGGCGCGCCCCGGACGACGGCGGTCGCGCGACCCTCGGTCAGTTCGTCGGTCCGCGGCGCCAGCATGGACCGGGCGGTCGGGTACTGGTCGAAGCCCCGGTTGATCTGCGAGGCGGCCATCACCACCACCAGGGCGGCGCCGCCGGCCGCCAGCAGCCTGCGGCGGTTGGACAGCAGCGACACCCGGAAGCAGAGCAGGGATATGCCGAACAGTGCGACGGCTATCCAGCGCATCACGAAGTCCGGCGTGCCCTCGGGGAAGGGGCGCCACCAACTGTCGACGGCGACCTTCACCAGGGCGGTCAGCGCTGCGCCCGCGAGCAGGGCGCCGAGCATGCGCGGGGCGCGCCAGCGCTCGTGCCGGGACAGGGCCAGCAGTGCGAGCGCCGCCCAGCCGACGGCGAGCACGGCGTACGGGACCGGGCCGTGGGTGAGCGGCCAGTCGATCGGGTTCCAGCGGGAGGCGAGGGTGAGCGTGGTCATGCGGCTTCGCCCGGAGGAGTGGTGTCGGCCAGGAATCCGTAGGCCACGACGTTGCCCTCGTAGCCGTGTTCCTCGCTGTACGCGCCGCCGCAGGTGATCACCCGCAGCTGCGCGTCGGCGGCCTGGCGGTAGACCCGGTCGTCCGGGAAGTCCTTTCGGTCGTGCACTTCGATGGCGTACAGCTGGTAGACGGCGGTGGCTCCGTCCACCCGGGCGATCTCGACCCGGTCGCCCCGACGGAGCGATCCGAGATGGTAGAAGACGGCCGGCCCGGCCTTGTTGTCGACGTGCCCCGCCAGGATGGCGGTGCCGCGCTGGCCCGGGGTGGCGCCGCCGCGGTACCAGCCCGCGAGGTTGCGGTCCGCCTCGGGCGGGGCCTGCAGGTGGCCGTCGGGGTCCAGGCCGAGTTCGGTGACGGGGGCGTCCAGGCGGACGGCCGGGATGCGGACCCGGGTCGGGGCGGACGGGCCGAGCGGCGGGACGACGGAGACCGGCGCGAGGCCGGACAGCGCCTGCCCGGCCTGCGGGGCGGGCGGCAGCACGGGCGCGCCGCCGCCGTGCAGCAGCCAGGCGCCGAGCACCAGCGCGGCGCCCGCCGCCAGGGTGCCCGGCCAGGGGCTCCTGTTCTGCTGGACGCCCATGGGCGCTCCCCTCTGCCGACCGGAATCCCGCTTTCTGGGAGTTTCCTGGGAACTCATTCAATCGGATCGGACCCTAAGGCACGTCCCCACGACGGTCGTATCCGCACCCGCCGATCGGCAGGGTCGCAGCCCCCATCCGTGCGCCGAGTGGGGGTTCCGGCACCGAGCGTGACGGGCCCGGTCCGCGAGCGGGCGCGGTGGAACGACCCGTCGAACAGCACCGACGCCCCGGTCCTCCGGTTCGGTTGCGTCAATCGGGCGATCGATTACGACCGATCGATGCGCCTCTGAGACCGTTTCAGCCCGCATGCCATGCTGACCCGATCACGGGTTCTATCGCTCCTCCAGTCCGACCGGACTTCCGCACGCTGTACGCCTGCCGAACGCCTCATGAACGGAGTGACCATGGACGCTCTCTCCCGCCGGACCCTGTTGGCCGCCGGAGCGGCCACCGTCGCAGCCCTGGCAGCCGGCTGCGGCAGCGACCGGTCCGGCGGCGGAGAGCACACGTCGGGCGGAGCCGCCCAGGCCGCCCCGACGGACGGCAGGCAGAGCCCCACCCCGGCCGCGGTCCCGCAGAAGCCGCAGGCCGTACTGATCGGCGACGGCTCCACCTCCGACACCGGCGCCCAGCCGCACCAGCCCGTCCCCGAGAGGCTCCGGCCCGGCCGGCGCCCGCCGCAGTTCGTGGTCTTCTCCTGGGACGGCGCCGGCGAGCTCGACAACGGCCTGTTCGGCCGCTTCCGCCGGCTGGCCCAGGAGCACAACGCCTCGATGACCTTCTTCCTCAGCGGCCTCTACCTGCTGCCGGAGTCCAAGAAGGACCAGTACCGTCCGCCGCAGCACGAGGCCGGCGCCTCCGAGATCGGCTACCTGAGCGACCAGCACATCCGCGTCACCCTGCAGAACGTGCGCGCCGCCTGGCTGGAGGGCCACGAGATCGGCACCCACTTCAACGGGCACTTCTGCGGCGCCACCGGCGTCGGCAACTGGTCCCCCGAGGAGTGGGACAGCGAGACCCAGCAGGCGATGGACTTCGTGATGAACTGGCGCACCAACACCGGCTTCACCGACCTGCCGGCGCTGCCCTTCGACTACCGCAAGGAGCTGATCGGCAGCCGCACCCCCTGCCTGGAGGGCCGGCGCAACCTGCTGCCCACCGCGGTCAAGCGCGGCTGGCGCTACGACAGCAGCGGCAACGGCACCCAGGTGTGGCCGCAGAAGATCCAGGGCGGCGAGCTGTGGGACCTCCCGCTGCAGGCCATCCCCTTCCCCGGGCACACCTTCCAGGTGCTGTCGATGGACTACAACATCATGTACAACCAGTGCGGCCCCAACACCAAGGCCGACCCGGCGCTCCACCCGGGCTTCCAGGCCCAGGCCCGGGACGCCTACCTGATGGGCTTCGACCGCACGTACAACGGCAACCGGGCGCCGTACATCATCGGCAACCACTTCGAGGAGTGGAACGGCGGCATCTACATGAACGCCGTCGAGGACACGCTCAAGGCCATCGCGGGCAAGCCGGAGGTCCGGCTGGTCTCCTTCCGCCAGCTGGTGGACTGGCTGGACGCCCAGGAGCCGGCGGTGCTGCGCAAACTGCAGAGCCTCGCCCCGGGCCAGTCCCCGGCCGGCGGCTGGGAGAACTTCCTCGGCGCCCCGGCCGCGGCGCCGCCGGCCACCTCCCCCGCCGCCGTGGGCTGACCGTCAGGCGCGGCTGCGGACCCGGCCGGAGAGCAGCGCCCCCACCAGCGCCACCCCGGCCATCACCAGCAGGATCACCGCGAAGGCGCCGGGCGAGCCGGCGGCCCCGGCGCCCTCGTGGGCGGCGGCGAGCGAGCCACCGCCCAGCGCCGCGAACAGCACCCCCGCCAGGCCCGTCAGCAGCACGTTGCCCAGCGCGTCGCTCATCTGCAGGGCGGCCGAGTTGGCCCCGGCGTCCTCCGGCGCGGAGAGCTTCATCATCAGCACGCTGACGCTCGCGACCGTCAGCCCCATCCCGATGCCGCCGACGCCCCAGGCCACCGAGGCCACCCAGGCCGGCACCGCCGGGACCAGCACCAGCGCGGCCCCCGCGATCGCCACCGAGGTCAGCACGAAGCCGCCCCGGATCATCGCCTCGCGGTAGCGCTCGGCCCCCGGCCGCCCCTGCAGCCAGGAGCCCAGGGCCCAGGTGAGCCCGCCGCTGGTCAGGGTCAGTCCGGACAGCGTCGGCGAGAGGTCGCGCTGGGTGGTCATCATCAGCGGGACGAAGGCCTCGGCCCCGAGGAACGCCCCGGCCGCCAGTCCGCGCAGCAGGATGACGGTCGGCAGTCCGCGCCCGGCCCGCAGGGTCCGCTCGGGCAGCAGCCCCAGGACGGCCGGCACCAGCAGCGCCGCCCCGGCGATCCCGGGGAGCAGCCCGACCAGGTCGCGCCGCTGCCCCGCGTACTGCAGCAGGCCGGCGCCGACCGCGGCCATCGCGGCCAGCAGGGTGCGGCGGCGGTCGAAGTCCGCGCCCTTGAGCACCGGGTGCTCCCGTTCGGACCGGGCCAGCGCCGGGCCCATCACGGCCAGCGGCAGCAGGATCAGCACCGGCACCGCCAGGAACACCCAGCGCCAGCCGAGGTGCTGGGTGACGGTCCCGGAGACCAGCGGCCCGATGATCGAGGGCAGCACCCAGGCCGAGGAGAAGGCCGCGAACACCGCCGGCCGCAGCCGCTCCGGGTAGGCCCGGCCGACCACCACGTACAGCGCGACGATCACCAGCCCGCCGCCCAGGCCCTGGATCGCCCGCCCGGCCACGAACACCCACATGCCGGGCGCCGTCCCGGCCACCACCAGGCCCATGCCGAACACCGCGATGCCGGTGAACAGCGGCTGCAGCGGCCCGCGCCGGTCGCACCACTGACCGGAGACGACCAGCGCGAACAGCGTGGTGGTGAAGTAGCCGGAGAAGGCGAAGGCGTACAGCCCGAGGCCGTTCAGCTGGCGGGCCGCGGTCGGCATCGCGGTGTTGACGGCGGTCGCCTCGAAGGCGATCACCAGGACCACCGACACGATCCCCAGCGTCAGCGCGCGGTAGCGGCCGCCGAGGACCCCGCCACCGGGGTCGGTTCCGTCGGGTATGGAGGTGGAGTCGACGGAGGTGGGGGAGGCAGTGCTCATACATCACATCGTAAGAGCCGTCCGCCTCGGTGACCCCTGACCCGAGTCGGTGATCTCCTGGGTCCCTGGACGTAGGACCGGGGCTCAGTGCAGCACCTTGAGCCCCACCACGCCGGAGACGATCAGCAGCAGGCAGCCGATCCGGGCCGCGGTCGCCGGGTCCCCCAGGGCGGCCATGCCGTAGAGCGCGGTGCCGACCGCGCCGATGCCGACCCAGACCGCGTACCCGGTGCCGATCGGGATGGTGCGCATCGCGTACGCCAGCCCGCCCATGCTGAACAGCAGGGCGACGCCGAACACGAGGCCGGGAACGAGGCGGGAGAAGCCCTTGGACGATTCCAGGGCCACCGCCCAGACGGTCTCCAGGAGACCCGAGACGATCAGAACGAGCCAAGCCATGACGGCCGTACCTCCGCAGTCCACAGCGGCCGGATTGCCGCTGAACTGCGTCGTCTTGTCGTCACCGGGTACGACGCGCTCGTCCGGAGTGGCGGGAAAAACAGCCACTGCCTTCGACGGTAGCACACATTGCCATACAGAATTTACAAAACTTCATTGACCCCATTCCCGCGCTCCGCCATCCTGAATTCACTGGCCGTGTGCCCGAGTGGCTCAGGGGACCGTCTGCAAAGCGGTGAACGCGGGTTCAATTCCCGCCACGGCCTCGTAAAGGGGAATTGCCGGTCGACTTCGAAAGTCGATCGGCAATTCCGCATTCCGCTTTTCTGTTTTTCGCTCAGGCCACGCCCGGGCCACGCTCAGGCCGTGACCGCGTCCTCCGCGCGGATCGGCAGCCGGCCGACCGGCAGGCCGGTGGCGGCCCGGACGGCGGCAGCGACGGCCGCCG
Organism: Kitasatospora sp. NPDC018058; assembly: GCF_044327205.1. Taxonomy (NCBI): domain Bacteria; kingdom Bacillati; phylum Actinomycetota; class Actinomycetes; order Kitasatosporales; family Streptomycetaceae; genus Kitasatospora; species Kitasatospora sp. NPDC018058. The sequence goes on from NZ_JBIRFA010000012.1 coordinate 187,358, forward strand.
GGGCGACCACCGCGGGGACGGCGCTGACCGCCTTGGCGCCGAAGGTGGCGACCACGTCCCGCTCCTCCAGCAGCGCGGCGATCCGCACCTCCGGGGTGTCCAGCGAGGTGGGCAGCCGGTAGCCGGTGAGCGAGGGGTTGCGCAGCACCCCGCCCTCCGTGCACAGGTCCTCCATCAGCGCCAGGCCCACGCCCTGGGCCACGCCCGCCTCGATCCGGTCCTCGATCTGCCGCGGGTTGAGCGCCCGGCCGACGTCCTGGGCGACGGTCATCTCGACCACCCGGACGGCCCCCAGATCGATGTCCACGTCCACCACCGCGCGCATCGCGCAGAAGGAGATGGAGACGAAGGCGTCGCCCTGACCGGACTCGTCCAATGGCTCGGTCGGGTGCGGGCGGCACTGCGCGGTCGCCCAGAGCTCCTTGCCCTCCAGCGCCTCGGCGACCGGCATGCCGAGCACCCCGTCGTAGGAGGTGATCTTGCCGTCGGCGATCTGCAGCAGCTCCACGGACATCCCGAAGTTGGCCGCGATCGGCTGCAGCAGCTGATGGCGGACCATCAGCGCGGCCCGCTCGACCGCGCCGCCGGAGACCCAGGTGTGCCGGCCCCGGGCGGAGGGCCCGGCGATCGACTGGTCGCTGTCGGCGGGCGCGATGTAGACCTCGCTGACGCCCAGCACGGTCTGCACGATCTGCCGGGCCAGCGTGGCGAAGCCCTGTCCGGCGTCGACGGCCGCGCAGATCACCGTGGCGTGGTCGCCGCTGACCCGCACGGTGGCGGTGGAGACCTCGTCCTCGCCCTCGGCGCCGAGCATGTGCACCATGCCGACGGCGTAGCCGATGCCGCGGCGCACCGCCGCCGGGTCCCCGGCACCGCCGGGCCCGCCGGGCAGCAGCCACTCGGCGTCCGGGTCGTCCACCGGCAGGGCCGGCAGCGGCTCGGCCGACACCGCGTCCAGCAGCGCCTTCACCGGCGCCGGGCAGGTGACGGCCTGCCCGGTCGGCATCGGGTCGCCGGTGGACATCGCGTTGCGGCGGCGGATCTCCACCGGGTCCACGCCCACCCGGGCGGCCAGCTGGTCCAGCTGGGCCTCGTACGCGAAGCAGGCCTGCAGCGCGCCCTCGCCGCGCATCCGCCCGGCCGGCGGGTTGTTGGTGCGCACCGCCCAGGCGTCCACGAACACGTTCGGGCAGACGTACGGGCCGACCGAGAAGGCCGTCGCGGCGGCCAGCGCCTCGGCGGAGACGTCCGCGTAGGCGCCGCCGTCCAGCAGGATCTGCGCCTCGACCTTCACCAGGTTGCCCTCGGCGTCGGCGTGGTGGCGGTAGCGCAGGAGCGCGGGGTGGCGCGAGGCGTGGGTGTGGAAGGACTCCTCGCGGGTCAGCGTCATCTTCACCGGGCGGCCGGTGCGCAGCGCCAACAGCGCCAGGGTGACCTGGAAGCCGAGGTCCTCGCGGTCGGTGGTGGCGCCGGGCACGCCGGTGACCACCAGTCGGACCCGGTCGGGCTCCAGGCCCAGACAGGCGGCGGTGCGGTCGCGGTCGCCGTGCGGGTCGGTGGAGGACAGGTGCAGCTCGACGCCGCCGTCCGGGCGCGGTACGGCCAGCCCGGCCTCGGCGCCGAGCGGGGCCGGGTCCTGCCGACCGACCTGGTAGAGGCCCTCGACGATGATCTCGCCCACCGCGTCCGGGTCCCCGGTGCGCAGCGGCAGGTGGCGGAACAGGTTGCCGTCCGGGTGCAGCGGCGGCGCGGTGAAGGCCTGCTCGGGGTCGGTCACGGCCTCCAGCGGCTCGTAGTCGACCGCGATCAGGCCGACCGCCAGCCGGGCGGTGTCCGGGTGGTCGGCGGCGACCGCGGCGACCGGCTCGCCGTGGTGGCGCACCACGCCGGCGGCCAGGACCGGCCGGTCGGCGACGATCGGGCCGGCCGGGGCGCCGTCCGGGGTGCCGTCCGGACCGGGCGGCAGGTCCTCGGCGGTGACCACGGCGTGCACGCCGGGCAGGGCGAGCGCGGCCGAGGTGTCGATGCCGCGGATCCGGGCGTGCGGGTGCGGCGAACGCAGCACCGCGCCCCAGAGCAGCCCCTCGGCCCACAGGTCGGCCGCGTACGGGTAGATGCCGAGCGCCTTGGGCAGCGCGTCGCTGCGCAGCGGGGAGCTGCCCAGGCCGAACGGCTCCGGCGCGCCGCCCTCGCCGCCGTCCTGCTGGATTGCTGCGCCGATGTCGGTAGGCGACGTCATGATGCGTGGTCGTCCTCGGGGAGGCGGATGCCGTGGGCGGGGGTGGCGGTGTACGGGACGCCGGCCGGGGCACCGTGCGGGTCGGCGTACGGGGTGTCGTGCGGGGGCGTGCCGTCGTAGACGGCGGCGGGCAGCGGGGTGCCGTGCGCGGGGGTGGGCTCGTAGACGGCGGCGGGCAGCGGGGTGCCGTGCGCGGGGGTGGGCTCGTAGACCGGGGCGTCGTAGCCGGTGTCGTAGCCGTGCTGCGGCTGGTGGCCGTCCGGGTAGCCGGCCGGCACGTAGGTGCCGTGCGCGGGGGTGGCCTGGTAGGTCTGCTCGGGGTAGCCCTGCGGCGGGTAGTAGACCTGGTCGTCGGAGGCCTGGGCGGGGATGCCCGGGTGCATCGCGGTCAGCGCGGAGGTGTCGTACACGCCGGTGTCGTAGCCGCCGTCGCCGTACCCGGGGTCGGGCACGACCTGGCCGGGCGCCGACTCCGGGACCGGCTGCGGGGTGTGCTCGATCCAGGCCTCGGCGTCGGTGTAGACCGGCGGCTCGACGATCGGCTCCGGCTCGACGGCGGCGGGTTGCCCGACCGACGCCTCGGCCGACACCTCGACCGGGGTCTCCACGGCGGGCGGCTCGGCGACGGCCTCCTCGGCGGCGGCCGCGGCGGCCTCCTCCGCTTCCTCGGCCTCCAGCGCGCGGGCGTCCGCGACGGTCTGGACGGCGGCCAGCACGCCGCGGTAGCCGGTGCAGCGGCAGAGGTTGCCGCACAGCGCCTGCCGGGCCTCGACCTCGGTGGGCCGGTGGTTGCGCTGGAGCAGGTCGTGCACGGCCATCGCCATGCCGGGGGTGCAGTAGCCGCACTGGACGGCGCCGGAGGCGGCCAGCGCCTGCTGGACGTCGCTCGCGCCGCCGCCGGCCGACAGGCCCTCGACGGTGTTGATCTCGCTGTCGGCGGCCAGCGCGGCGGGCACCAGGCAGCCGGCCACCAGCTGGCCGTCCACCTGCACCGAGCAGGCGCCGCACTCGCCCTGCTCGCAGCCGTCCTTGGCGCCGGCCAGGCCGAGCCGCTCGCGCAGCACGTAGAGCAGGCTCTCACCGATCCAGGCGTCGGTGACGGGTCGTTCGAAACCGTTGACCCGCAGCGTGTAGGAGGCGCACGGGCGCAGCTCGCGGGTGACCTGCGGGGTGAGGCCGAGCGGGTCGGCGTCGAGGGTCTCGATGGGGTCTGTGGTCACTTCAGCGCCCTTCCCAGTGCCCGTCGGGCCAGCACCGCTACGGTACGCCGCAGCCGAACGGCGGCCGCGGTCGGCCCCTCGGTCACGGCCTCCCAGGCACCCTCGGCGCCGTAGTTGTCGGGGACGCAGGCGGCGGCCACGTACTCACCGAAGGCGGCGGTGGCGGCCGGGTCGATCTCCCGGCTGCCGTCCCAGTCGATGCAGCCGGCCACCCAGGCCTCGGCCTCCAGCGGGCGCAGCGGCACCGGGGCGACGGCTCCGACGGCGCAGCGCACGGCGCGCCGGGCCGGGTCGAGGACGAGCGCGACGGAGGCGGTGGCGCGGGCCGGGCCGCTGCGTCCGGTGGCCTTGAGGAAGACCTGCGGCGCGTGCAGCAGCGGGACCCGCACCCAGGTGAGCAGTTCACCCGGGCGCACCGGGTCGAGGCCGGTGAGCAGGTGACTGACCGGCACCTCGCGGCTGGCGCCGGCCCGGGCCAGGGTGACGCTGGCCTCCAGCGCGGCGAGCACCGGGAGGGTGTCGCCGGCCGGGGCGGCGGTGACAATGTTGCCGCCGAGGGTGCCGACGTTGCGGACCTGCGGCGGGCCGGCGGTGCGGGCGGCGTCGGCGAGCGCGGGGATGAGCGCGGCGAAGTCGGGGCGGTCCATCCGGGCGTGGGTGAGTCCGGCGCCGAGGACGGCGGTGCCGCCGTCCTCGTAGCGCCAGCCGCGCAGTTCGGTGATCCGGCCGAGGCCGACCAGGGCGGCGGGGCGCAGCCGTCCGGCGTTGACGGCCTCCATGAGGTCGGTGGCCCCGGCCACCGGTACCGCGGCCGGGGCGGCGGCCAGCGCGTCGACGGCCTCGTCGAGCGAGGCCGGCAGCATGATCGTCCGGTTCACCTGGGTCCCACCGTGCTCCACTTGCTCATCGATCGCTCGCCGCCCGCGGCCCTGGCCGTGCTGTCCGCGTCAGCAGCCCGGCCTGGCCCGTAGGGTACGGGCGATCGGGCCGGGTTGGGCAACTCTGGCACACAATGCTCGATGATCATTTCGGGACCGGTGAACGGGACTGCCCGTTTGGGGCGGATACCGGGCGGTATCTGCCCCGACCCGGACCGGGCCTGGGCAGATGTTCATCTGTTCTTGACGTCAGATGACCACCCATAAGTTCCCGCACTCCCCACTTCGCGACGGCGCGCCGATCACCGCACCGGCGGCGGTCCGTCGATCGGCCGGCCGGCCACTCCCGGCCGGCGCTGCCAGGGGTGCGGGCCGTCGGCCGGGCGGTACTCCACGCCGAGCGCGTCCAGCACCCCGAGGTGGACGGCCAGCCGCCGCTCGAAGCCCGCGAAGTCGCGTTCGGTCGGCTCGACGGGCAGGTCGGACCAGGCGACCTCGGCGAAGGCGACCAGCCGGGGGAAGGCGCGGTAGTCGATGTCCCGGGCGCTGTCCGTGAACTCGCTCCACAGGTTGGCCTGGGTGCCGATGACGCGCCGGGCGGCGGCCCCGTCCAGCTGCTTCGGCACCGGTTCGAAGCGGTAGACGTCCTCCAGGGTGCGCACGAAGCCGATCGGGATCGGCTCCTCCGGACCGTCCGCCTGCCGGTGGTCGAAGTAGACGTGCTGCTCGGGGCACATCACCACGTCGTGCCCGGCCCGCGCGGCCGCGATCCCGCCGCCGAAGCCGCGCCAGGAGGAGACCACCGCGCGTGACCGCCCCCACGCCTCCGGGCGCTCGGCACCCGCGCCCTTCGGGGTGGTGGCGATGGCCAGGCCACCCTCCAGGATCTCGTCCCAGCCGATCAGTCGGCGGCCGCGCTCGGCCAGCCAGCGGTCGAAGTGCCGGATCAGATGGCTCTGCAGCTCGTCCTCGTCGGCCAGGCCCAGCTCGCGGATCCGGGCCTGCACGGCGGCGCTGTCCTTCCACTGCTCCTTGGGGCACTCGTCGCCGCCGAGGTGGATGAACTCGGACGGGAACAGCTCCAGGACCTCCTCCAGTACCCCCTCGAAGAAGCGCAGGGTCTCCTCGGAGGCGTTGAGCACGTTGTGGCTCACCCCCCAGTCCGTCCAGACGCCGAGCGCGGCGGTGTCCACCACGTCGGTGTTGCCCAGCTCGGGGTAGGCGGCGACGGCGGCCTGGGTGTGGCCGGGCAGGTCGATCTCCGGGACGACGGTGATCCCGCGCGCGGCCGCGTACGCGACGATCTCGCGCAGGTCGTCCTGGGTGTAGAAACCGCCGTGCGGGCGGTCGTCGCGTCGCCGACCGGCGCGGTGGCCGACCATCGAGCGCTCCCGCCAGGCGCCGCGTCCGGTCAGCCTCGGGTAGCGCTTGATCTCCACCCGCCACCCCTGGTCGTCGGTCAGGTGCAGGTGCAGCACGTTGAGCTTGTGCACCGCCAGCAGGTCGACGAAGCGCAGCACGTCGGACTTGGGCAGGAAGTGCCGGGCCACGTCCAGCAGCACGCCGCGCCAGCCGAACCGGGGGGCGTCCGCGATGTCCGCGCCGGGCAGCACCCAGCCCTCGCGGCGCAGCGGGGAGCGCCGGTAGGCGTCCGGCCCGAGCAGCTGCCGCAGGGTCTGGGCGGCCCACAGCGCACCGGCCGGGCCGCCCGCGGCGAGCCGGGCGTGGCCGGGGCGCACCGCGATCCGGTACGCCTCGGCGGCCAGCCGGTCGTCCCGCACCAGCTCGACCCCCGCGCCCGGCCGGCCCGGGCCGAACGGCAGCCCGGTGGCGGCGGACAGCGCGCCGCGCAGCCAGCGCTCGGCGTCGGCCAGCCCGGGCGGGGCGGTCAGCGTGGTCGCGGCATCGAGCGGGAAGTCCTCGTCCGGGCGGCGGACGGCACTCGAAGGTGCGGGAATGAGGTCCATTCCGACATCCTGCCCACGCCCGGAACGATTGGCATAGACCTCTGCGGAAGCGCGGTGCCCTGCGAAACGGCGTCGCACGGCGTGCGCCGGAACCGGGGCGGCCGGGGACTACTTGTCGCCGTCGCCGCCCTGCGGCTTGCCGATGCCGTCGTAGATCTCCTTGCACATCGGGCAGACCGGGTACTTCTTCGGGTCGCGCCCGGGCACCCACACCTTGCCGCAGAGCGCGACCACCGGGGACCCGGAGAGCGCGCTCTCCATGATCTTGTCCTTCTGGACGTAGTGCGCGAAGCGCTCGTGGTCGCCGTCCCCGTTGGACACCTGCGGGACGGGCTCGACCAGGGTGCCGGTGCCGAGGCCGCGCTCGGGCTCAAGAGTGCTCATAGGTGACAAGTCTATGGGCGCCTCCGGAAACCGGGCCAGTGTCGCGCGGACGGGCCCGCACATCCGTACGGAGTTCAGTTCAGCATCGGGTCGTCCGGGTAGGTCGCCAGCAGCGCCAGCGGCCCGCGCTGGCGGCGCAGCACCGAGCGCCACAGCCGCTCCGGCTCGGGGCTGGAGATGTCGCCGGGCTCACAGTCCACCAGGCACCAGGCGCCGCTCTCCAGCTCGGCCTCCAGCTGGCCCGGCGACCAGCCGGCGTACCCGGCGAAGATCCGCAGGCTCCCCAGTTCGCCGGCCAGCACCTCGGGCGGCGCCTCCAGGTCCACCAGGCCGATCGCGCCGTGCACCCGCCGCCAGCCCAGCGGCTCGCCGGTGCCCGGCTCCCCCGGCGCGACGGCCAGGCCCAGCGCCGAGTCCAGCGCCACCGGCCCGCCCTGGAACACCACCGCCGGCTGCCCGACGAGTCTGCCCCAGCCGTCCAGCACACTGCCCACCTCGACCGGCGTCGGCCGGTTGAGGACCACACCGAGCGCCCCCTCGGCGTCGTGGTCGAGGAGGAGCACCACCGCCCGCGCGAAGTTCGGATCGGTGAGCAGGGGCGTCGCGACGAGCAGACGGCCGGTGTGGGACCGGCCTCCGTGCGAATGGGCCGCCGTCATGCCACACATGATCCCGCAGAACGGCACCGGTCGGACACCGCAACACCCGAAACCCCGCCACGCCGAACGAACACCCGTACGGCCGCATCGGCGGGCGGGAGGGACCGGGGAGAGAGCACCATCACGGGAGAGGCTCACGGGAACCATCGGGACGCCTACTACCATCTACGGATGGTGGACGCCCCTCTACGGTGCCGACTCGGATTCTCCGGGGGCCCGAGCGCGCCCGTACGCCCGAACCACCGGTCCACCAGTGGCTCCGAACCGGAGCCCGTCCCACTCCTCTGGCACCCCGGATTGCGAGAACGATGACCGACGACGTCCTGCTGGTCCACGGCGGAAACCCGCTCGAAGGCGAGATCCGCGTCCGCGGTGCGAAGAACCTGGTCCCCAAGGCCATGGTCGCCGCCCTCCTCGGCCAGGGCCCCAGCAGACTGCGCAACGTCCCGGACATCCGCGACGTCAAGGTGGTCCGCGGCCTGCTGCAGCTGCACGGTGTGACCGTGCGCACCGGTGACGAGGACGGCGAGCTGATCCTCGACCCCTCGCACGTCGAGAGCGCCAATGTGGCCGACATCGACGCGCACGCCGGCTCCTCGCGGATCCCGATCCTGTTCTGCGGCCCGCTGCTGCACCGCCTCGGCCACGCCTTCATCCCGGGCCTGGGCGGCTGCGACATCGGCGGCCGCCCGGTCGACTTCCACTTCGAGGTGCTGCGCCAGTTCGGCGCCACGATCGAGAAGCACCCGCAGGGCACCTACCTGGTCGCCCCGCAGCGGCTGCGCGGCACCAAGATCGAGCTGCCCTACCCCTCGGTCGGCGCGACCGAGCAGGTGCTGCTCACCGCCGTCCTCGCCGAGGGCGTCACCGAGCTGCGCAACGCGGCCATCGAGCCGGAGATCGTCGACCTGATCTGCGTGCTGCAGAAGATGGGCGCGATCATCACCCTGGGCACCGACCGCACCATCCTGATCACCGGTGTGGACGAGCTGGGCGGCTACACCCACCGTGCCCTGCCGGACCGCCTGGAGGCCGCCTCCTGGGCCTGCGCTGCGCTCGCCACCAAGGGCGACATCTACGTCCGCGGCGCCCGCCAGCTGGAGATGATGACCTTCCTCAACACCTTCCGGAAGGTCGGCGGCGCCTTCGAGGTGGACGACGAGGGCATCCGCTTCTGGCACCCGGGCGGCGAGCTCAAGGCGATCGCCCTGGAGACCGACGTGCACCCGGGCTTCCAGACCGACTGGCAGCAGCCGCTGGTGGTCGCGCTGACCCAGGCCACCGGGCTCTCCATCGTGCACGAGACGGTGTACGAGTCGCGCCTGGGCTTCACCGGCGCGCTCAACCAGATGGGCGCGCACATCCAGCTGTACCGCGAGTGCCTTGGCGGCACCCCGTGCCGCTTCGGCGCGCGCAACTTCCTGCACTCCGCGGTCGTCTCCGGCCCGTCCAAGCTGATCGGCGCCGAGCTGGTCATCCCGGACCTGCGCGGCGGCTTCTCGTACCTGATCGCGGCGCTGGCGGCCGAGGGCACCTCGACCGTGCACGGCATCGACCTGATCAACCGCGGCTACGAGAACTTCATGGAGAAGCTGCGCGACCTGGGCGCCCACGTGGAGCTGCCCAGCGAGCAACTGGTCGACGCCTGACGACCGGGCCGTACGGCGAGAGGCCGGGCTCCCCGCTGGGGAGCCCGGCCTCTCGGGCGTTCAAGGGGTGGTTCAGGCGCCCTTGGCGGCTTCCTTCAGCTTGGAGCCGGCGCTCACCTTGGCGCTGTAGCCGGCCGCGATCTGGATCGGCTCACCGGTCTGCGGGTTGCGGGCGGTGCGGGCAGCGCGGTGGGTGCGCTCGAAGGTCAGGAAACCGGGGATGGTGACCTTCTCGTCGCCCTTGGCGACGACCTCGCCGACGATCTCGGCGAAGGCGGCCAGAACGGCGTCGGCGTCCTTGCGGGTCACCTCGGCGCGCTCGGACAGCGCGGCCACCAGCTCACTGCGGTTCATGTGTACTCCTGTGGTCTGTTCGCTTGCGGTGTGCGGGGGCCCATCGGTGCTCCCACCGGGGGGCACCCGGATGGGCCGCAGGTCCGCACACTGTGCTCATGCAGGCAATGCGTGGTCGCGGGCCGGGTCCGCACCCGATGCCGCACGCCGGAGCCGTCGAAGGCCCGCCCGCTTGCCTGGGAACGAATCCTGCCCCGACCGGCCCCGAGAAAGCCAATCGGGCCCCGGCCGGGCCACCCGAACAACGCCCGCCCGTTGGAGGTGTGACGCTCCGTCGGCTCCGGCGGACCGGGCGCGGGCGGCGGTCGGGACGACTCGCCGGAAGACCAGGGGGACGTTCCGTACTTGTCGGACACGCCTGCCCCGTGCAGGGCTACCGTACGCCCTAGGACTGACAAGCCCAAACACGCCCCTCGCCCTTGTGTCGCAAGGGTTCGGGGCGCGCTCGGGCGACTATGGCCGCTAATCGGACATTTGGCCGATCGACGACACGTCGTCGGGCCGGACCGTCAGAGCTTGACGGTGGGGAAGGCGGAGGTGTCGAGGGTGCCGACCATGCCGGGGGTCGGGCGGGCCGGGACCGGGGCCTCCTGGGCGCCGGCCAGGGCCGCCTCGCGCACCGCGGAAGCGACGGTCTTGGCGACGTCCTTGTGGAAGACGCTCGGGATGATGTAGTTGGCGTTCAGCTCGTCGTCGGCCACGGTGGTGGCCAGCGCCCGGGCGGCGGCGATCATCATCTCGGTGTTGACCGTACGGCTCTGGGCGTCCAGCAGGCCGCGGAAGACGCCCGGGAAGACCAGCACGTTGTTGATCTGGTTCGGGAAGTCGCTGCGGCCGGTGGCGACCACGGCGGCGGTCTGGCGGGCGACGTTCGGGTCGACCTCCGGGTCCGGGTTGGCCAGCGCGAAGACGATCGCGTCCTCGGCCATGGTGGCCAGGTCGTCGCCGTCCAGCACGTTCGGGGCCGAGACGCCGATGAAGACGTCGGCGCCCGCCACGGCCTCCTTGAGGCTGCCGGTGCGGGCCGAGCGGTTGGTGTGCTCGGCGATCCAGCGCAGGCTGTCGTTGAGGTCCTCACGGCCCTGGTGGACCACACCGTGAACGTCCGCCACGGTGGCGTGCTCGACACCGGCCGCCAGCAGCAGCTTGAGGATCGCGGTACCGGCGGCGCCGGCGCCCGACATCACCACGCGGATGTCGCCGATCTCCTTGCCGACCACCTTCAGCGCGTTGGTGAGGGCGGCCAGCACCACGATCGCGGTGCCGTGCTGGTCGTCGTGGAAGACCGGGATGTCCAGGGCCTCGCGCAGCCGGGCCTCGATCTCGAAGCAGCGCGGCGCGGAGATGTCCTCCAGGTTGATGCCGGCGAAGCCCGGGGCGATCGCCTTGACGATGGCCACGATCTCGTCGGTGTCCTGGGTGTCCAGGCAGATCGGCCAGGCGTCGATCCCGGCGAAGCGCTTGAACAGGGCCGCCTTGCCCTCCATGACGGGCAGCGCGGCCGCCGGGCCGATGTTGCCGAGGCCCAGCACCGCCGAGCCGTCGGTGACCACCGCGACGCTGTTGCGCTTGATGGTGAGACGGCGGGCGTCCTCGGGGTTCTCGGCGATCGCCATGCAGACCCGGGCGACACCCGGGGTGTAGATCATGGACAGGTCGTCACGGTTGCGGATCGGCAGCTTCGAGGACATCTCGATCTTGCCGCCGAGGTGCATCAGGAAGGTGCGGTCCGAGACCTTGCCGATCGACACGCCGTCGATCGCCCGCAGCTTCTCGACGATCTCCTCGCCGTGCGCGACCGAGGTGGCCGCCACGGTCACGTCGATCCGCAGCGCCTCCAGGCCGGACGCGGTGACGTCGAGGCCGGTCACCGATCCACCGGAGGACTCCACGGCCGTGGTGATCGCGCTGACCGCGTTGCCGCGGGCCGGGACCTCCAGTCGCACCGTGATCGAGTTGGAGACACTGGGCACCGTCGCCATCGACGCTTCCTTCTTCCGTCTGTCCCGCAGGCTCAACATTTTGTTGAAGGCATCGCCTGCGCATGCTAGACCTCGATCGTCGCACCTACCAAGGGGTAGCCAGAAATAACGTTCATTGAGTGTGCGGATCCGACAACCCCGACCCGCCGCCCGAGGTCTTTCCCCGTCCACTCCTTGCCTCTCCGGGCCGATGCGTTACATTGGACGGGACACCGGCTCGATCCAAGCCCCCGGGCCCAACCTTCGTCCCTTCGAGGGACCACTTGCCGCGAGGCGAGCATGGCGGGTCGGTGTCGTAAACGTCTGAAGGCCCCTCACCGTCGGTGAGGGGCCTTCGCATTGGTCCGGGTCAGCCGTGCAGCAGCGCGGGCACGCCAGCCGCGTCCGGCAGGTCGTCCGGGCCGGACAGCACGGTCAGCCGCTGGGTCGCCCGGGTCAGCGCCACGTACAGCACCCGCAGACCGGCCTCCGACTCACCGGCGATGCCGGTCGGGTCGGCGACCACCGTCGCGTCATACTCCAGGCCCTTGGCCTCCAGGCTGCCCAGCACCGCCACGCGCTCGCCCAGGCCCTCGACCCAGCCGGCCGCCTCCGCCCGGCGGTCCATCGGCACCACGATCGCCACGGTGCCGTCCACCTCGCCCAGCAGCCGCTCCAGCTCGGCCCTGGCGGCCTTGCCGAAGGCCTCCGGCGAGGGGTCGGCGACGGCCGCGAAGCGCGGCTCCACGCCGACCCGGCGCACCGCGCTCGGCGAGGGCGTGCCCGGCGCGGCCAGCGCCAGCACCTTGGCCGCGACCTCGGCGATCTCGGCCGGGTTGCGGTAGTTGACGGTCAGCGTGAAGCGGCGGCGCGGCTTGCCGGAGAGCACCTCGTCCAGCGCGGCCTGGGCCTCCTGCGGGAACGGCCAGGAGGACTGCGCCGGGTCGCCGACGATCGTCCAGGTAGCCATCCGGGCCCGGCGGCCGATCATCCGCCACTGCATCGGGGTGAGGTCCTGCGCCTCGTCCACGATGACGTGCGCGTACTCCTTGCGCTCGACCGGCTGGCGGTCGCGCTGGCGGGCGCTGCGGTCGGCGAAGGTGGTGACCTCCTCCAGGCCGCTCAGCAGGTCCACCGCGTCCACCTCGCGGACCTTCGGCCGGGCCGGCTCGCCGAGCAGCACCTGCAGCTCGTCCACCAGCGCGACGTCGTGCGCGGACAGCGCGCCCCCGCCCTCCGGGGACAGGTGGCGCCAGGAGGCGGCCAGCAGCCTCGCCTCGTCCGGGGTGACGGCGCGGCGGGCGATCCGGTTGATGTGCCGGCTCTGCTTGAGCGTGCCGAGCACCCGGCGCGGGGTCAGGGCCGGCCACCAGGCGTCCAGGAAGTCCAGGAACGGCGCCTCGTCCGAGACGTACTCGTCGAAGGACTCCTTCTCCTCCTGGCGCTGCTCACGCGCGTAGTGGTCGGTGGGCTTGGGCAGGTGCTTGACGACCTCCTGCCACAGGGCGTCCAGCAGCAGCCGGCGGGCGCGCGGGCGCAGCAGGTTCAGCGGGGTGCCGCCGGAGCCCACGACGTTGCCGCGGACGGCCTTCAGCCGACCCGCGTCCAGCTTCAGCACCTCGCCGCGGGCCACCACCTTGAGCTCCTGCGGGGCGCCCAGCTCCAGCGCCGCCCGGGCGGCCCGGCGCAGCAGCTGCGTCATCCGGGCCGAGCCCTTGACCCGGGCCGCCGCCGGGGTGTCGTAGGTGCCGGCCTCGATGCCGTCGACCAGCGAGCCGACCGCGCGGATGGCGACCTGGCCCTCCTCGCCGAGCGAGGGCAGCACGCCCTCGGTGTAGGAGACCAGCAGCGGGGTCGGCGAGACCACCAGGATGCCCCCGGCGTAGCGGCGTCGGTCCTGGTAGAGCAGGTAGGCGGCACGGTGCAGGGCGACCGCGGTCTTGCCGGTGCCGGGGCCGCCGGTGACGAGGGTGGCACCGGCCGCGGCGGCGCGGATCACCTCGTCCTGCTCCTTCTGGATCGAGGAGACGATGTCGCGCATCGAGTGGCTGCGGGCGCGGCCGAGCGAGGCCATCAGCGCACCGTCGCCGACCACGGCGAGCTCCCGGCCGTCCAGAGTGGGGGTGAGGTCGGGGCGCAGCAGGTCGTCCTCGACACCGATCACCTTGCGCCCCTTGGAACGGATCACCCGGCGGCGGATCACCCGGCCCGGCTCGACCGGGGTGGCGCGGTAGAACGGCGCGGCGGCGGGCGCCCGCCAGTCGATCACCAGCGGGCCGTACTCGGCGTCCAGCACGCCCAGGCGGCCGATGTGGAGGGTCTCGGCGACGGCCGGGTCGGCCGGGTCCAGCGGGGTGTCGGACGGGATGCCGTGCTCCTCCGGGGCGTCCGCCCGCTGGAGGTCGATCCGGCCGAAGAGGAAGTCCTCGAACTCGTTGTTGAGTCGCTGGAGGTGGGCGCCGGCCCGGTAGACCTGGGCGTCACGCTCGGCGAGCGCGCCGGGGGTGCCGACGTGAACCCGCTTGGCGGCGTCCTCCAGGATGTACTCGGCCTCGGCGAGCTTCTCCTCCAGCCGGTGGTAGACGGTGTCGAGGTGCTGCTGTTCACCGGCGATCTCGCGCTCGCGGACGGTCTCGTGGTCGGCGGTGGGGGTGGTGTCCGTGTTGCTCTGCATGGCCTCGGGGGTTGCGACGGAATCCGGCTCCGGAAAACGAGCGGACGGATGATCCTACGCCCGGGTGGGCCGCCGCGCCTCACCGGGATCGTAAAAAATCCGAAGGCCGCCCTCCGCGCGGAGCGGTGGACGGCCTTCGGTGTGAACATGGGGTGGTGGAGATGCCGGGAATCGAACCCGGGTCCAGTGGAGTTAATTCAGGGCTTCTCCGAGCGCAGTCCGCTGTGCTTTTCTCGGCCCTGGCGGTCACACGGACAAGCCGCCAACAGGCCCAGCTGCTGTTTGATTTCCCATCCACCCCCGCAGCCCGGGCGGACGGTTGAGTTCCCTAGATTATGCCAGGGTCCGGGTCGGGAACTCCCCGGTCTGACACCCAAGCGCTATCGGTGCTTATTAGGCAGCGAGAGCGAACTGCTGGGAATCGCGCTTAGAGTTGGCGATTATTTTTTTGCGACACGTGGTTAACGAGATCATTGCCGCGTTCCTCGGCTCGCTTCCCCTGTTTCAACATCCCCTGTCGAAACCGATCATCCCCATGTTTTATTGAGAAACAGCTCGGACGGTGACCGTCCGTGTTGCTGGCGCCATAGTACGCGAGGCGACGGGCGAGGGTCCAGCGGATTAACCCTGGCGCCGTCGAGCCGCGGCCACGGCACGCGCCGTCTCGCGGGTGTCCTGCTTCTCGCGCAGCGTCTGGCGCTTGTCGTACAACTTCTTGCCGACCGCGAGCGCGAGTTCGAGCTTGACCCGGCCGTCCTTGAAGTACAGCGAGAGCGGGACCAGGGTGTGGCCCGCGTCGCGGACCTTGGTCTCGATCTTGCGGATCTCCAGCTTGTGCAGCAGCAGCTTGCGCTTGCGCCGGGCCGCGTGGTTGGTCCACGTCCCCTGGGTGTACTCGGGGATGAAGACGTTGTCGATCCACGCCTCGTGGTTCTGGATGTAGGCGTAGCCGTCGACCAGGTTGGCCCGCCCCTCGCGCAGTGACTTCACCTCGGTGCCGGTGAGTACGAGGCCGCACTCGTAGGTGTCGAGGATCGTGTACTCGTGTCGCGCCTTCTTGTTCTGCGCGATCAGCTTCTGTCCGGTTTCCTTTGCCATAGCGCGGTCATTCTCGCACTTCGACGCCGGATCGGGCAGCTGCTTTAGGCGCGGGCGCGGGGTGCGGACGGATGCCGGCGCGGCGTCGGCGGGTGTCGGCGGGGCGTCGGCGGGCCTCAGGCCCGGGTGCCGAGCCCGGCGAGGACGCGCAGGGCCAGCGCGTCGGCGTCCTCGCCGACCGCGGCCGGGACGTCCGGGGCGAGGCCGGTGCCGTCCAGCGAGCGGCCGGCCGGGGTGTAGTAGCGGCCGACGGTCATCTCCAGCACCGCGCCGTCGGCGAGTCTGCTGGGCTGCTGGACGGTGCCCTTGCCGAAGGTCCGGGAGCCCACCACCACGGCGCGGCTGCGGTCCTGCAGGGCCCCGGCGAGCAGTTCGGCGGCGCTCATCGTGCCGCCGTCCACCAGCACCACCAGCGGGGTGCGCTGGTCGCCGCCCGACGGGGCGGTCAGCTCCCGCTTCTCGCCGCGCTCCTGGTACGAGCCGACCGCCCCGCCGTCCAGGAAGACCCCGGCGGTGCCGACCGCCTCGTCCACCAACCCGCCGGAGTTGCCGCGCAGATCGAGCACCACGCCGGTGTGCGGGGCGCGCAGCGCGGTGCGCACCTGCTCGGCCACGCCGCTGGTGAAGGCCCGGACGGTGATCCGCAGGTCCGCCTCGTCCAGCCGCTCGGCGGTGACCTGCTGGCTGTCCAGCAGCACGCGCCGCAGCCGCAGTTCGCGCACCTGCCCGTCGCCGCGCCGGACGGCCAGGGTGACCTCGGAGCCGACGCCGCGCTCGCCGCCCTGCCCTCGCAGCCGGGCGACCACCTCGGTGACCGGCAGCCGGTCGGCCTGGTCCTGGTCGATCCGCAGCAGCCGGTCGCCGGGGGCGATCCCGGCCTCGGCGGCCGGTCCGGCCGGGGTGACCTGGGAGACCGTGGTGACGCCGTCCTCGCCGCGGCCGACCGAGAGGCCGACGCCCAGGTAGCGGCCGTCCAGGCCCTGGCTGAACTCGGCGTACTCCCGGGCGCTGTAGTACGCGCCCCAGCGGTCGCCGCCGGCCGCGAGCAGGTGCTCGGCCTGCTGCTCGGACAGCGCGGTGCCCGCCGGGTCCGCCGGGAGCCCGGCGGCGGCCGGGGCGAGGTCGGCGGAGGCGCGGCGCGAAGGCGCGCTCGGGTCGCCCCAGGCGCCGGTGGCGGCGCCCGCGAGCAGCACGGCACCGAACACCAGGCTGAGGGCGGCCACCTGACGTGCCCTGCGCGGAGTTTGCGGCATGGACCGGAGTGTAGACACCGCATCGCGCGCGGCGGGCCGGAACGACGGACCACGAAACGGCGACGGCCCCGGACGGCGCAGTGCCGTCCGGGGCCGAAGCACCCGATGGGGATCAGACCTTGAGGTACTTGCGCAGCGTGAAGAACGCCGCGATGCCGGCCATGCCCATACCCACCACGACCAGCAGCGGGATCACCGCGAGCACCGAGCTCAGACCGATGAAGTGGATGAACTGCACCCGGTCGGCCAGCCAGTGCTGGACGAAGAAGTGCCCGCCGAGCAGCAGCCCCGAGGCCATCACCGCACCCAGCAGCGCGGCGAACGCGGCCTCGGCGATGAACGGCATCTGGACGTAGAAGTTCGAGGCACCGACCAGGCGCATGATGCCTGTCTCGCGCCGCCTGCTGAACGCCGACACCCGGACGGTGTTGACGATCAGCAGCAACGCGACGAAGAGCATCAGCACCATGATCACGAAGGCCGCCGTCTGGAGACCGTTGAGCAGGCCGAAGAGGTTCTCCAGGATCTTCCGCTGGTCCTCGACCGACTTGACGCCGGGCTTGCCGGCGAAGGCGCTCTGGATGACGTCGTACTTGGTCGGGTCGTTGAGCTTGACCCGCCAGGACTGCGGCATGGCGTCCGCGCCCAGGACGGAGATGAGCGGGTTCTCCGGGTTCATCTCCTTCCAGTGCTTGTACGCGTCGGCGGAGCTCTCGTAGGTGGACGACTGGACCACCGAACTCATCTTGTCCAGCTGGTCCTTGATGTCCTGGACCTGCTGGTCGGTGGCCGCGCCCTTGTCGCACTGCGGCGAGTTGCGGGCATCCGCCTTGGTGCAGAAGTAGATGCTCACCTCGACCTTGTCGTACCAGTACCCCTTCATGGAGTTCACCTGGTCGCGGACCAGGAGCGAGGAACCGGCGAGGGCGAGGGAGAGCGCGACACTGACGACGACCGCGATGGTCATGGTCAGGTTGCGTCGGAGACCCACACCGATCTCCGACAGGACGAACTGGGCACGCATGCGGGATACAACTCCAGGGTCGGTACTGCTCGGTCTGGCGTCCGGGCCGACGGCCCTACGGGTCAGCGCTGGGGGGTCAGTGCTGGTACCCGTAGACGCCGCGGGCCTGGTCGCGGACGAGCAGCCCCTTGTCGAGTTCGATGACTCGCTTGCGCATCTGGTCGACGATGGCCTGGTCGTGGGTGGCCATCAGCACCGTGGTGCCGGTGCGGTTGATGCGGTCGAGCAGCTTCATGATGCCGACCGAGTTCTGCGGGTCGAGGTTACCGGTGGGCTCGTCCGCGATGAGCAGCATCGGGCGGTTCACGAAGGCGCGGGCGATCGCCACTCGCTGCTGCTCACCACCGGACAGCTCGCCCGGCATGCGGTCCTCCTTGCCGCCGAGGCCGACCAGCTCCAGCACCTCGGGCACCACCTTGTTGATGGCGCTCTTGGGCTTGCCGATCACCTCCAGGGCGAAGGCGACGTTCTGCGCGACCGTCTTGTTCGGCAGCAGGCGGAAGTCCTGGAAGACGGTGCCCAGCTGGCGGCGCATGTGCGGCACCTTCCAGTTGGACAGCTTGCCGAGGTCCTTGCCCAGCACGTGCACCGCACCGGTGCTGGGGCGCTCCTCGCGCAGGCACAGGCGCAGGAACGTGGACTTGCCCGAGCCGGACGAGCCGACCAGGAAGACGAACTCACCCTTCTCGATCTCCAGCGAGACGTTGTCCAGGGCGGGACGGTTCTGCTTGGGATAGGTCTTGGAGACGTTGTCGAATCTGATCACGGCTGCATCACGGAGGCCATCCTAGGCGGCGCCAGTCCTCGGTCGGTCCACCCCGGAGGCCCGGTCCAGGGGCGGGCGAAGGGAGCGCGGAGGGCCGCTCCCGGTCTGGGACCATACGCGAATCGGCGACCGGCCCGCAGGGTCGGTCCAGGACGGCGGTCGAAATCTGGGGGAGAATGTCCGGTTATGCCCTGAATATTGCGAGCCATCTCACAGCCCGGGAGCCGGAAGCGCCAGAACCTGGCAGAGTGGAGGTGGCGACCGTGTTCGGCCGCTCCCCCGTACAGGGCAGGAAAAGGAACCAAAGCCCCGTCCGGTGCGTTGGCTGTAGCAGCGAGGAGGAGATCGCATGACGTGCGACCATCTGGTGTGCGCCAACTGCAACGGCCGCGTCAGCGACGGGCGGTGCCCGGTGTGCCGCGCCAACCGGGCCCGGCTGCAGGAGCAGCAGGGGCCGTTCGCCACGCTCTCCCCCGCGATGCTGCTGGCCCTGCTGGCCGGTCTGCTCGCGGTGGCGCTGATCGCGCGGCAGGCGCTGGCCTGAGAACCGACGAGACGTGACGGAAAGGCCCCCGACCACTGCGGTCGGGGGCCTTCTCCGTGTCCGGGTGCTTACTCGGCGCTGGTCTCGCGTTGCTTGCGCCACCGGATGCCGGCCTCGATGAAGCCGTCGATGTCGCCGTCCAGCACCGACTGCGGGTTACCGGCCTCGAACGCCGTGCGGACGTCCTTGACCATCTGGTACGGGTGCAGCACGTAGGAGCGCATCTGGTTGCCCCAGGAGCTGCCGCTGTCCTTGAGCGCGTCCATCGCCGCCTTCTCCTCCTGGCGGCGCCGCTCGAGCAGCTTGGCCTGGAGGACGTTCATCGCGGACGCCTTGTTCTGGATCTGCGAGCGCTCGTTCTGGCAGGAGACCACGATGCCGGTCGGGATGTGCGTGATGCGCACCGCCGAGTCGGTGGTGTTGACGCCCTGGCCGCCGGGGCCGGAGGCGCGGTAGACGTCCACCCGCAGCTCGCCCTCGTCGATGTCGACGTGGTCGGCCTGCTCGACGACCGGGAGCACCTCGACACCGGCGAAGGAGGTCTGCCGGCGGCCCTGGTTGTCGAACGGCGAGATGCGGACCAGACGGTGGGTGCCCTGCTCGACCGAGAGGGTGCCGTAGGCGTACGGCGCCTTCACGGTGAAGGTCGCGGACTTGATGCCGGCCTCTTCGGCGTACGAGGTGTCGTACACCTCGGTGGGGTACCCGTGCCGCTCGGCCCAGCGCAGGTACATGCGCATCAGCTGCTCGGCGAAGTCGGCGGCGTCGACGCCACCGGCCTCGGCACGGATGTTGATCAGCGCCTCGCGGGCGTCGTACTCGCCGGACAGGAGGGTGCGGACCTCCAGCTCCTCGACCGCCTTCTTGACGGCCACCAGCTCGACCTCGGCCTCGGCGCGGGTCTCCGCGTCGTCCTCGGCCTCGGCCAGCTCGAACAGCACACCCAGGTCGTCGATGCGGCCGCGCAGGCCCTCGACCCGGCGCAGTTCACCCTGGAGGAAGGAGAGCCGGCTGGTCACCTTCTGCGCGTTCGCGACGTCGTCCCACAGGGTGGGGGCGGCTGCCTCCTCCTCCAGGACCGCGATGTCGGCCCGGATCTTGTCCAGGTCGAGGACGGCCTCGATCGACCCCATGGTCGTATCGAGGTTCTTGAGCTCTTCGGAAGGATCGACGGCTGCCACGCCCCCCAGGGTAATGGTTCCGGGAGTGGTCATGACGACACCCCCGGTTCGCCCGGGGTCGGAGCCGCCCTCCCGGCCCTTGCCCGATCCGGACGAAACCCGGGAGACCGGCCCTACGGGGCCCGCGGGGCGGTGCTGTGCACGGCCGGGCGGGCCGGGTGGCCGCGGTCCGGCCCGGTGGTCGCGAAGGCCGTCCAGGCCGCGGCGGCGCCCGCCAGCAGCAGGACGGTGGCCAGCAGCACGGCCAGCAGCCGGCGGCGGCGCAGCAGGGCCTGGCGGTCCCGGCGGTGGCCCGGGGCGGCGCGCTGGGCGCGCGACTCGGCCGCGTACGCGGCCAGCTCGTCGGCCGAGGGGCGGCGCAGGCTGGTGTGGGTGTCCCGGGTGGAGTCCGGGGCGACACCGGGCACCAGCGGAACGGCCGGGCCGCGGCGCCGCTTGTGGGTGCCCGGGCCGGCGTCGATCTCGGCGTAGACGGCCTCGCCGGGGGTCAGCTGCTCCTCGGCCGGGGCGCGGCCCTGGGAGGGCACCGCCAGCACCGGCAGACCGGCCAGCGAGGGCAGCTGCTCGCGCAGCCGGGCGGCCAGCTCCGCGGCGCGCAGCCGGGAGGCCGGGGCCTTGGCCAGGCACTCCGAGATGATCCGCCACAGCCCGTCCGGCAGGCCGGGGATCGGCGGCACCTGCTCGGTGACGTGCCGGCGCAGCACCGCGCCGGTGTGGCCGCCGCCGAACGGGGTGAAGCCGGCCAGCAGCTCGTAGAGCACGGTGGCGAGGGCGTAGATGTCGACGGCGGCGCGCGGTTCCAGGCCCTCGATGATCTCGGGGGCGAGGTAGTCGGGGGTGCCGATGATCCGGGTGGCCCGGGTCCGGCGCGGGGCGTCGACCAGGCGGGCCACGCCGAAGTCGGTGAGCTTGGCGCGCGGGGCGCCCCCGGGGCCGGGGGCGGCGGCGAGGTCGAGCAGGACGTTCTCCGGCTTGACGTCGCGGTGGACGATCCCGGCCGCGTGCGCGGCGGCCAGGCCGTCGGCGACGTCGGCGATGATCGAGGCGGCGGTCTGCGGTGGGAGGGCGCCGTCCCGCTCCAGGCGGGAGCGCAGGTCGGTGCCCTGGACCAGCTCCATCACCAGGGCGAGGTCGCTGCCGTCCACCACCATGTCGCGCACGCCGACCACCCGGGGGTGGTCGAGGCTGGTCAGCGCGGTGCGTTCCTGGACGAAGCGGCCGACCAGCACCTGGTCGGCGGCGAGGTCCTCGCGCAGCAGCTTGACCGCCACCGGACCGTCCGGCCCCTCGCCGAGCCAGACCGTACCGGCCGAACCCCGGCCGATCACCTGGTGGACGGTGTACCGGCTGCCGATCTTGCGTGCCAATGCTGCTCCGTGGGCGGCGCGGGAGCGCTCCGGGGGTCCGGGCGCGCTCGGTGGGGCGGGACAACAGCGACCAACCTACGCGCCCCGACCCCCCGTGCGGGCCGCCTGACGGCCCCGGGGCGGGACTCCGGGGCGGGAAATCTCGTGAATTATCGACAAAGCGTCAATCCTGCCGCCCCGGAGGCGATCCGCGGCTATGCGCCGAAGACGCTGTTCACCCAGTCCCGCGCCGAGTCGAACCAGCCGACGACGTTGTCCCAGTAGTGCGGCAGCGGGGTGAACTTCCACAACGCGATGCCGGCCAGGGCCAGCACCAGCAGCACCATCAGACAGCCCTTGAGGCAGCCGAGCCCCGGGATGTACATCCGGTTGCGGCTGCGCGGACGGCGCTCGCGCGGCGGGGCGGGCTCGCGCCGGGGCGGCGCGGGCGGCTCCTCGCGGCGCTGCGGGGGCTCCCGGTACTGCGGCGCGGGCGGCTCGGCCCGGCGCGGAACCGGGGCGGGCGGGGGCGGCGGGTAGCCACCCGGTGGCTGACCGTACCCGGCCGGCGGCTGCCGGTAGCCGCCCTGCGCGCCGGGGCCGCCCTGGTCGTTTCGGCCGCCCTGGCCTCCCTGTCCGCTCCGGTAGGGCGGCGGGGCGACCGGCGGGCGCTGGACGTAGCCGGGCGGCGGGCCCTGGCGGCGCTGGTCCGGGCGGTAGCCGGCCGGCGGCTGCGGCTGGTAGCCGGGCGCGCCCTGGCCGGCCTGGCCCCCCGGTCCGGCCTGGTAGGGCGGCGGGGCGACCTGCGGCTCCTCGAAGTCCTCGGGGCCGAAGTAGCCGACCTGGGTCTGCTGGTTGCGGTCGCGCGCCGCGCGCAGCTGGGTCTGCCACGGGTGCGGCGCCTCCTCCTGCGGCGCGGCGGGCGCTCCGGGCGGGGGCACGGCGGTGGGCGGCATCACCTGGGTGCGGTCCTGGGTGCCGTACGGGGGCGCGGGCGGCGGCTGGGTGCCCATCACCCGGGTCGCCCCGGCCGGGTCGTACTGCGGGCCGCCCGGGGGCGGGGGCAGCACCTGGGTGCGGTCCTCGGCGCCGGCCCCGGGTGCGGCCGGCACGGTGCCGGGCGCGGTGGTCGGCTGCGGGTCCGGCAGCAGCAGGGCGGCGACCGCGAGCGCCTCGTCCACCGCCGCCGGGGAGGCGTGCACGCCGACCCCGGCCGCGACCACCCGCAGCGCGCGGGCCAGCGAGGTGGCGCTCGGCCGCTGGGCCGGGTCCTTGCGCAGGCAGCGCTCGATCACCGTCCAGACCGGCTCGGGCATGGTGCTGGGCCGCTGCGGCTCCTGCGACAGGTGGGCCTGGAGGACGGCCAGTGCGCTGTCGCCCTGGAACGGCTGGCGGCCGGTGACCAGCTCGTACAGCATGATCCCGGCGCCGTAGACGTCCACCGCGGAGGTCTGCGGGCGGCCCTCGGCGGACTCCGGCGCGACGTACGCGGGGGTGCCGACGAACTCGTGGGTGCGGGTGACCCCCGGGGAGTCGGCGAGCCGGGCGATGCCGAAGTCGGTCAGCATCGGGTGCATCTGCTCGGTGCCGTCCACCAGGACGGAGGCGAGCAGCACGTTGGCCGGCTTGAGGTCGCGGTGGACGATCCCGTCCGCGTGGCTGGCCGCCAGTGCGTCGGCGACCTGGGCCATCAGCAGAGCGCCCGCGATCGGGCTGAAGGGGCCGTTGGCGCGCAGGTAGCGGGCCAGGTCCGGGCCCTCCACCAGGTCCATCACCAGGGCCAGCAGCTCGCCCTCGACGACCAGGTCACGGACCCGGACGATGTTCGGGTGGGTCAGCCGCAGCAGTAGCGAGCGCTCGCGCAGGAAGCGCATCACGACGTCCGGGTCGGCCGCCAGTTCCTCGCGCAGCACCTTGATCGCCACCTGCTGCCCGGGCTCACTGCCCGGCACCTGGACGTCCGGACGCACCAGGCCGCGCCAGACGGTCCCGGTGGCACCCCGTCCCAGGGTCTCCTCAAGCAGATATTTGCTGCCGACTGGCCGCACCTGTCGCACTCCTCGCCGTGCCGCCCGCGCGGGGCGCTCCTCCGCCGGTGCGGTGAGCCTGCCGGGCCCGTGTTTGCGGCCACTCTAACCGTGTCCGTTCAGGTTTTTGAGGTGGTCGGCAGACCACCCGAGCAGGGTTGGGGGACATCCCCTAGGGGACTTCCCGGACGCTCCCCGGGGGACCGGCCGGAGCCGCTGGCCGGGGCCGTCGCGGCGTCGTCGCGGCTGCGGTTGACCTGACTCTCCGTCGCCTCCACCATGGCGATGATCGCAAGATCGTCAAATCCGGTACCGTGCGCGGACCGTCCACGCCGGATGGCAGGATGGACACTCGCCACTCATGTGGCCCAAAGGGTCGACGCGACCGCCCGGTGCGACCGCGACGACACGTGGCAGCGGTACCAGGCATCACACCAGCAGAAGGGACCCGCGGGCGAGATGCAGATCCGGCTGACCGTCCTCCGACCGCGCAGCGGCCCGACCGCCGCCGGCTCCGCCATCCCCTACGTGGACGTGCTGGTCACCGCGCCCGTCGGCACCGCGCTCGGCGCCATCGCGGGCGCGCTCGCGGGCGCCGTGGGCGTGCGCGGACCGCGGGCCGCCACCCACGTGCACTTGTACGCCGGGGCGCACCGGGTGGACGAGCACACCCTGCTCGGCCACCCCCCGCTGCTCGACGGAGCCGTCCTCAGCCTCAACGAGCCCGACCCGACCGCCGACGACCCCGACGACACCCCCGCCGCCGAGCTGCGGGTGGTCGGCGGCCCGGACGCCGGCGGCGTGCACCGACTGCACGGCCGGGAGATCCGGATCGGCCGCTCCGGCGAGGCCGACGTCCCGCTCGACGACCCGGACGTCTCCCGGCTGCACCTCGCCCTGCACCTCGGCGAGGACGGCCGGATCGCCGTCCGCGACCTCGGCTCCACCAACGGCACCACCCTGGACGGCCGGATCGTCCCGCCCGCCCCGGCCGAAGCCGCCGTCCCGCTGGAGAACGGCGCCCTGCTGCGGATCGGCGAGTCCACCCTGCAGGTCTTCGAACCGGCCGGGGAACCCGCCCGCGCCGCCCTGCCCGACGGCAACGGCCACCTCCAGCTCGCCGCCCCCGGCCCGGTCCGGCCCGCACCACCCGTGATCGAGCCGCCCACCGCCCCCGAGCCCACCCACGGACGCGGCCTCGGCCTGTTCTCCCTGTTGTCCGGCCGCACCGCCGAACCGCCCGAGGAGAGCGCCGAGCGCCACCACGCCGCGGTACGGCTGCGCCAGGCCGCCGCCCAGCGCGAGCGCTGGCCCGACCTCGCCACCGTGCTGCTCAACGCCGTCGGCCCCGGCCCCCGGCTCTGGGAACGCGGTCCCGGCCACCCCGACGCGCTCACCCTGCGCCTGGGCACCGCCGACCGCCCCGGCGGCCCCGGCACCACGCCCGGCACCATGCTGCCCGCCGTCCCGGTCACCCTCGACCTGCAGACCGCCGGCAGCCTCGGCCTCAGCGGCCCCCGCGAGCGCCTGGACGCGCTCACCCGCGCCGTCGTCGCCCAACTCGCCGCGCTGCACCCGCCGACCGGGCTGAGCCTGGTCGTGGTCGACGCCGACCCGGCCCGCAGCCCCGAGGAACGCGTCGACACCTGGGCCTGGGCGCTCTGGCTGCCCCACCTGCGCCCCGCCGACGGCCAGGACTGCCGACTGCTGCTCGGCCTCGACGACGAACAGGCCACCTCCCGGCTGACCGAACTCACCACCCGGCTCAGCGGCCCGGCCGGCCTCGGCGGCCACCCCGCCACCGTGGTCGTGGTGGACGGCCGCCCGGCCACCGAGGCCGCCCGGCACGCGCTCGACCTGCTGCTGCGGCAGGGCCCGGCGGTCGGCATCTTCCCGATCTGCCTCGCCGAGCAGCCCGAGCTGCTCCCCCGGGGCCTCGGCGCCACCGCGCTGATCACCGGCGAGGTCGGCACCCACCTCTCCATCGACCGCCCGGTCGCCCGCGGCCGCGAGACCCTGCACGAGGTCTCGCTGGACGCCGTCTCCGACGCCTGGGCCGAGCGGCTCGCCCGCGTCCTCGCCCCGCTGCGCGAGGCCACCCCGGCCGCCCGCGGCCCGCTGCCGGACGCGCTGCGGCTGCTCGACCTGCTCCAGCTCGACACCGTCACCCCGGCCAAGCTGTCCGCCCGTTGGGCCGCCCACGCCGGCGGCATCGGCGCGGCCGGCGCGCTGCTCGGCACCACCCGGGACGAGCTGTGCACCCTCGACCTGGCCGACCCCGAACTCGCCCTCCCCTCCCCCGACCCGGGCGGCCCGCACCTGCTGATCGGCGGCGCGCGCGGCTCCGGCAAGACCGAACTGCTGCGCACCCTGGTCGCCTCGCTCGCCGTCTCCGAACGGCCCGAGCGCCTGGCCGTCACCCTCATCGAGGGCCGGGCCGCCGCGGACGGGCAGGACGGCCTGGACGGCTGCACCGAGCTGCCGCACGTCACCGGGCGGGTCAACGCCGCCTCCGACCCGCGCGCCGCACTGCTCACGGCCGAGGCGCTGGAGGACGAACTCGCCCTGCGGGAGCGGCTGTTCGGCGGGCTGGACTTCGCCGCCTGGCACGCGGCGCGCATCTTGGACGGGCACAGCCTGGACGGACGCGGCCTGGACGACCGGGGCCTGGGCGCGGACCGCCCGCAGATCCCGGTGCCCGCCACGGTCGGTGCCGCCTCGACCGGCGGCGCGCGGATCATCCCGCCGCGCAGCGCCTCCGACGCCCGGCCGGCCGCCGCCCCAGCCCACCCGGCCCCGGCCCGGCTGGTCGTCGTGGTCGACGACTACGACGACCTGCTCTCCCCCACCTCGCCGGCCGGCCGCCCGCTGGCCCGCGCGCTCGCCGCCGTCGCCCGGCGCGGCGGCCCGCTCGGCATCCACCTCGCGGTCGCCACCGGCCGCCCGGAGGAGAGCGCCGGCACCGAGGTCGACGAGGCCGCCCTGCTCCGGATCGCCCTGCGCACCGAGGACCCGGCCGACTCCGACCTGCTGATCCACCTCGGCGACGCGGCCGCCATCCCGGAGGACACCCCCGGCCGCGGCTACCTGCGCCGGCCCGACGGCGGGGTCACCGCCTTCCAGACCGCCCGGATCAGCGGCCGCATCCCCCGCACCGCCACCCTGCGGCCCACCGTGGTCGCGATAGACCCGCTCCAACTCGGTGCCCCGCCCGCCCGCCGCCCGGTCCGCGAGCTCGGCAACGGCCCCACCGACCTCGCCCTCCTCGCCAGCGCCCTCCAACGCGCCGCCTCGCGCTGAGCGGTCAGCGACACAGCCGGTGAACGCGCCCCTCATGGGCGGGCCCCGGCGGCAGAACCCTGGCGGTCGGCACCGGCGCGGCCGTCACGTCCGAGGGCGTCGCCCGCGCCCGCGCGGCCCTGCGCGGGCGCGGGCGACTCGTCGGTGTCGGCCGTCAGCGCCGAGGCGCCCGGCGGCAGCGTCTCGGGCGCCTTCATCTTCGCCTTGATCTCGTCCATCTTGGCCGTCGCCCGGTCGGACTTGGCCCGGGCGTCCGCCTCGGCCGCCATCCGCACCGGGTCCGGCGCCGGTCCGCCCTTGTACGCGAAGTCGGTGCAGCCGTTGAGCAGCGAGACCGGATCGGTCTCCAGCGCGCCGGAGGCCAGCGCCTCATCCTTGGTCATGGACAGCTTCAGGCCCCGGTACCCCGGGAAGGCGCACAGGGCACGATCGGGAACGCGAAAGAGAACGGGTACCGGAACGCGGAAGGGCCCGCGTCCCGTGGACGCGGGCCCTTCCGTTCGGCCGTCCGTCAGCGCATCGAACCGGTGCGCAGCAGGGTGCGGATGACACGCATCGCGACCGAGAGGCTGGACAGCTCGTAGTTGTCCGAACCCCTTATGTCGTCGAGGGTGCTCTTGGCGCGGTTGAGCAGGGTGGAGTTGAGGTCCGCCCAGGCGTTGTAGCGCTCCTCGGGGGTGGCGCCCTCGGGACCGCAGGCCAGGACGTCGGCGGTCAGCGCCGCGTGCGCCGCGAAGAGGTCCTCGCGGATCGCGGCCCGGGCCATCGACGACCAGCGGTCGGTGCGGGGCAGGTCGATGATGCGGTCGAGCAGGTGC
Organism: Kitasatospora sp. NPDC018058; assembly: GCF_044327205.1. Classification (NCBI taxonomy): domain Bacteria; kingdom Bacillati; phylum Actinomycetota; class Actinomycetes; order Kitasatosporales; family Streptomycetaceae; genus Kitasatospora; species Kitasatospora sp. NPDC018058. The sequence goes on from NZ_JBIRFA010000012.1 coordinate 214,700, forward strand.
GAGATCTGCAGGCGGTCGCCCAGGTCGTAGTACAGCTCGGCGACGTCGGCGACGTCCTTGCCGGAGCGGTCCGCGACCTCGGTGATGTCCAGGGTCGGGAAGACCGAGGACAGGCCGGCGATCCGGGTGGCCAGCTCCTCCGGCACTCCGGCCGAGGCGAGCTCGTTGTAGATCGACTCGAACCAGACCAGGTCCTCGCCGCGCAGCGGCTTGGGCAGCGAGCCCCAGACCTGGTTGACCCGGTCGTGGAAGAACTCGATGGTGCCGGCGATGTCGAGCGGCTGGCGGCGGTTGTTGAGCATCCACCGGGTGGCGCGCTCGACCAGGCGGCGCGAGTGCAGCCGCATCTTGGTCTGGACCCGGGCCTGGACCTTGTTGTCGAGGCCCTCGATCTCGGCCCAGATCTCCTCCAGGCCGAAGACGGCCCGCGCGGCGGTGTGCGTCCGGGCGATCTCCTCGTAGGTCGCGCCGGTCTCCTCCTTCAGGCGGAAGGCGAAGGTGCAGCCACCGCGGTTGATCGTGTCGTTGACGATCAGCGTGGTGATGATCTCGCGGCGCAGCGCGTGGCTGTCGATCGCGTCGGCGAACTTCGCCCGCAGCGCGCTCGGGAAGTACTCGTGCAGCGAGGCGCGGAAGTACGGGTCGTCGGGCAGGTCGGTGGTCAGCAGCTCGTCAGCCAGGATGATCTTGGTGTAGGCGAGCAGCACGGACATCTCGGGCTGCGAGAGGCCGCGACCGCTCTGCTGGCGCTCGCGGATCTGGCGCTCGGCGGGCAGGAACTCCAGCGCCCGGTCCAGCTGGCCGGCCGCCTCGAACCGGTTGATCATCCGCGCGTGGACGTTGACCATGCTGTGCGCCTGGGAGACGGCGTTGGCCAGCACCACGTTCTGCGCGTAGTTGTTGCGCAGCACCAGGTGGCCGACCTCGTCGGTCATCTCGGCGAGGAGAACGTTGCGCTGCTTGACCGTCATGTCGCCCTCGGCGACGACCTGGTTGAGCAGGATCTTGATGTTGACCTCGTGGTCCGAGGTGTCCACACCGGCCGAGTTGTCGATGGCGTCGGTGTTGATCCAGCCACCGGTGCCCTCGGGGCCGCCGGAGGCCGCGTACTCGATGCGACCGAGCTGGGTGCAGCCGAGGTTGCCGCCCTCGCCGATGACCCGGGCGCGGACCTGCTCGCCGTTGACGCGGATGGCGTCGTTGGCCTTGTCGCCGACCTCGGCGTTGGTCTCGCCGGAGGCCTTGACGTAGGTGCCGATGCCGCCGTTCCAGAACAGGTCGACCGGCGCCTGCAGGATCGCCTTCATCAGGTCGGCCGGGGTCAGGCGGCTCTCCTCGATGCCGAGGGCGGCCCGGACCTGCGCGCTGATCTGGATCGACTTGGCGCTGCGGGGGAAGACCCCGCCGCCGGCCGAGATCAGCGACTTGTCGTAGTCGTCCCAGGAGCTGCGCGGCAGCTCGAACAGACGGCGGCGCTCGGCGTACGAGGCGGCCGCGTCCGGGTTCGGGTCGAGGAAGATGTGGCGGTGGTCGAAGGCGGCGACCAGGCGGATGTGCTCGCTGAGCAGCATGCCGTTGCCGAAGACGTCGCCGGACATGTCGCCGATGCCGATGACGGTGAAGTCCTCGGACTGGGTGTCGACGCCGAGCTCGCGGAAGTTGCGCTTGACCGACTCCCAGGCGCCGCGGGCGGTGATGCCCATGCCCTTGTGGTCGTAGCCGGCCGAGCCGCCGGAGGCGAAGGCGTCGCCGAGCCAGAAGCCGTACGACTCCGCGACGCCGTTGGCGATGTCGGAGAAGGTCGCGGTGCCCTTGTCGGCGGCGACGACCAGGTAGGTGTCGTCCTCGTCGTGGCGGACCACGTCGGCCGGGTGGACGACCTCGCCGGCCACCAGGTTGTCGGTGATGTCCAGCAGCGCCGAGATGAAGGTCTTGTACGACGAGATGCCCTCGGCCAGCCAGGCGTCACGGTCCACCGACGGGTCCGGCAGCTGCTTGGCGACGAAGCCGCCCTTGGCCCCGACCGGGACGATGACGGTGTTCTTGACCATCTGGGCCTTGACCAGGCCGAGGATCTCGGTACGGAAGTCCTCACGCCGGTCGGACCAGCGCAGACCACCGCGGGCGACCTTGCCGAAGCGCAGGTGCACGCCCTCGACCTGCGGCGAGTAGACCCAGATCTCGAACGCCGGGCGCGGGGCCGGCAGGTCCGGGATGGCCTTCGGGTCGAACTTCATCGACACGTAGGAGTGCCACGCGCCGGAGCCGTCGTGCTGGAAGAAGTTGGTCCGCAGGGTCGCCTTGATGAGGTTCAGGAAGGAGCGCAGGATGCGGTCCTCGTCCAGCGAGACGACCTCGTCGAGCGCGCCGGCCAGCTCCTCCAGGATGCCCTCGGTCAGCTCCAGGGCGCCCGAACGGTGGCTCGGGCTCAGCCGGGCCTCGAACAGGTTGACCAGCAGGCGGGTGGTGTGGGTGTTGTTGCGGAGCGCGTCCTCCATGTAGTCCTGGGAGAACGTGGAGCCCGCCTGGCGCAGGTACTTGGCGTACGCGCGCAGCACCACCGCCTGGCGCCAGTTCAGCCCGGCGGTCAGGACCAGCTCGTTGAAGCCGTCGTTCTCGGCCTTGCCGGTCCAGGTGGCCGCGAAGGTCTCCTGGAAGCGCTCGCGGGCCTCGTCGGTGAGCCCGGTGGCCTCGCGCAGCTTCAGTCCGAAGTCGTACACCCACGCGGTGGTGCCGTCGGAGCGGCGCAGCGCGTACGGGTGCTCGTCCAGCACCTCGACCCCCAGGCGCTGCAGCACCGGCAGGACCTCGGTGAGCGAGATCGGGCCGCCGACCCGGTAGATCTTGAAGCGGCGCTCGTCGTCGCCCGCGCCGACCGGCTGGTACAGGTTCAGGCGGAAGTCGCCCTCGCCGTGCAGCGACTCGATCTGCTTGATGTCGGAGACGGCGGTGCGCGGCGGGAAGTCGGCGCGGTAGCCGTCGGGGAAGGCGTTGGCGTACTTGTGGCCGAGCTCGGCGGCCTTCTCCTCGCCCAGCTCGGTGTGCAGCTGGTCGTGGAAGCCGTCCATCCAGAACCGGGCGGCCTCGGCCAGGCGGTTCTCGATCCGCTCGATGTCGGTGTCGGTGAGCTGGGGGAGCTCGGTGCCCGGGGCGACCCGGACCACGAAGTGCAGGCGGGTCAGCACCGACTCGGTGGCGTACACCGTGTAGTCGATGGTGGCGCCGTTCAGCTCCTCCTTGAGGATGTCGGTGAGCAGCAGCCGGATGCGCGTGGTGTAGCGGTCGCGCGGCAGGTAGATGAACGCGGAGAAGTAGCGCCCGTACTCGTCCTGGCGCAGGAAGAGGCGCAGCTTACGGCGCTCCTGCAGGTAGAGCACGCTGGTGGCGATGGAGAGCAGCTCGGCGGCCGAGGTCTGGAAGATCTCGTCGCGCGGGAAGGTCTCCATGATCTGCAGCAGGTCGCGGCCGTCGTGGCTCTCGCTGGAGAAGCCGGAGCCGTCCAGCACCTCCTGGACCTTGCGGCGCACGACCGGGATGCGGGTGACCGACTCGGTGTAGGCGGCGGAGGAGAACAGACCGAGGAAGCGGCGCTCGCCGATCGGCTCGCCGGCGGCGTTGAACTTCTTGACGCCGACGTAGTCCAGGTAGGCCGGGCGGTGCACGGTGGCGCGGCTGTTGGCCTTGGTCAGGACGAGGAGCTTCTTCTCGTGGGCCTTGGCGCGCACCGGCGCGGAGAGGCGGCCGAAGGCCTCGGAGACCGAGTGGTGGCGGTCGTCGTGGCTGCGCGGGTCGGAGCGCAGGATGCCGAGGCCGGTCCCGGCGACGGCCTTGAGGACCTCCTCGTCCTCGTGCTCGACCAGGTCGTACTCGCGGTAGCCGAGGAAGGTGAAGTGGTCGTCGGCGAGCCAGCGCATCAGCTCCCAGGCCTCGCCGACCTCCTGCTCGGCCAGGCCGGCCGGGGGCTCCTCGGCCAGCTCGTCGGCCAGGCGCAGCGCGCTCTCGCGCATCTTGCCCCAGTCCTCGACGACCTCGCGGACGTCGCCGAGCACACGGCGCAGGTTGGTCTCGATGGAGCGCAGGTCGTCGCGGTCGGTCTCGCGGTCGATCTCGATGTGCATCCACGACTCGACGGTCGCGTCGGCGGGCCACTCGGTGCCGGCGGCCTGGCTGCGGGCGCAGGCGTCGACGTCCAGGATCTCCAGCAGCTTGCCGGTGATGTCACGGCGGACGACCAGCTGGGGGTGGATGACGATGTGGATCGCGCGGTCCTGGCGGGACAGCTCGTTGGTGACCGAGTCCACCAGGAAGGGCATGTCGTCGGTGACGACCTCGACCACGGTGTGGCCGCAGGACCAGCCGTTCTCCTCGACCGAGGGGGTGTGGACCCGCACCTCGGCGGTGCCCTGGGGGCGCTTGAGGCCCAGGCGGTAGTGGGAGGCGGCCGCGCCGTACACGTCGACCGGGTCGTGGTCGACCAGGTCCTCGGGCGCGGTGTGCAGGTAGTAGTGGTGCAGGTACGCGGTCAGAGCGCCGTTGCTCAGACCCTCCCCGGGCGCCGCTCCCCCCACCTGGCTGTTCTCAGCGGCTGCGGCTGCCTTCTTGAGCAGTTCGGCCTTGGCTGCGTCCAGCTTGGTCTGCATGACTTCTTGGCTCCTGTCGCGCGCCGTTGCGTGACTCGGTGGTGTGTGGATGTACACCGACGGGTCACCGCAATCCTGCCGCACCATCCGACTGAAAGGGGCTCATGGCACGCATGAAATGCCCTCCCAGCGGGTAGGACGACTCCTTCGTCCTGCAAGCCACCCGACGACGCCAGCCAGCCTAACCGGATCAATCGAAGGTGCACAGGGACAGGGAGGCGCAAACCCGCAGGATGCCGGGTCCGTCCTGGACAGCATGTCCAAACCGGAGCCTCATGTTCACTCTCAGCCCATGTGCGGGTATCCGTGGTGGGTCGGCGGGACGAAGGTCTCCTTGATCGCCCGGGCCGAGGTCCAGCGCAGCAGGTTCTGGGCGGCGCCCGCCTTGTCGTTGGTTCCGGAGGCCCGGGAGCCGCCGAAGGGCTGCTGGCCGACCACGGCGCCGGTGGGTTTGTCGTTGATGTAGAAGTTTCCGGCGGTGAAGCGCAGTTCCTCCACGGCTTGGGCGATGGCGTAACGATCCTGCGCGATCACCGCGCCGGTCAGGCCGTACGGGGCGCCCGCGTCGACCCGGCCGAGCACGTCGTCCCAGCGGGAGTCCTCGTAGACGTGGACCGCCAGGATGGGGCCGAAGTACTCGGTGCGGAAGATCTCGCCCCGGTGGTCGGAGGAGACCAGGACGGTCGGGCGGACGAACCAGCCGATCGCGTCGTCGTACTGGCCGCCGGCCACCAGCTCGACGGTCGGGTCGGCCTTGGCCCGCTCGATCGCGATGCGGTTCTTCTCGAAGGCCCGCTTGTCGATCAGGGCGCCCATGAAGTTGGACAGGTCGGTGACGTCGCCCACCGTGAGGGCGTCCACCTCGGCCAGGAAGTCGTCCTTGATCCTCAGCCACACGCTGCGCGGCAGGTAGGCGCGGGAGAGCGCCGAGCACTTCTGGCCCTGGTACTCGAAGGCGCCGCGGATCAGGGCGGTCTTCAGGATCTCCGGGTCGGCCGAGGGGTGGGCCAGCAGGAAGTCCTTGCCGCCGGTCTCGCCGACGATCCTCGGGTAGGTGCGGTAGCCGCCGATGCCCGCGCCGACGGCCTGCCACAGCGACTGGAAGGTCGCGGTGGAGCCGGTGAAGTGCAGCCCGGCGAGCGCCGGGTCGGTGAGGGCCACCGGGGAGACCTGCAGGCCGTCTCCGGTGACCAGGTTGATCACCCCGGGCGGCAGGCCGGCCGCCTCCAGCAGCCGCATCAGGTAGTGGGCGGCCAGCGTCTGGGTCGGCGCGGGCTTCCAGACCACGGTGTTGCCCATCAGCGCGGGGGCGGTGGGCAGGTTCCCGGCGATCGCGGTGAAGTTGAACGGGGTGATCGCGTAGACGAAACCCTCCAGCGGGCGGTGGTCGACCCGGTTCCACACCCCCGGGGAGGAGACCGGCTGGTCGGCCAGGACCTGCCGGGCGAAGTGGACGTTGAACCGCCAGAAGTCGATCAGCTCGCAGGCGGAGTCGATCTCGGCCTGCTGCACCGTCTTGGACTGGCCGAGCATGGTGGCCGCGTTGAGCGTCTCCCGCCAGGGCCCGGACAGCAGGTCGGCGGCGCGCAGGAAGACCGCCGCCCGGTCGTCGAAGGACAGCGAGCGCCACTGCCGCCCGGCCGCCAGCGCCGCGTCCACCGCCGCCCGGGCGTCCTCCCGGGTGGCGTTGCCGAGCACGCCCAGCTTGGCGGCGTGGTAGTGCGGCTGGACGACGTCGATCCGCTCACCGCCCCCGAAGCGCTGCTCGCCGCCGATGGTCATCGGCAGCGGGATCTGCTCGGCCGCCAGCTCGTCCAGCCGCCGGACCAGCCGCTCCCGCTCCGGGCTGCCGGGCGCGTACGCCTGAACCGGCTCGTTGACCGGGTTCGGCACCTCGGTGACTGCGTCGATGGGCATGGCGGCTCCGTCCTGCCGGCGGCTGGGGATCAGGGCCGGTCTCCTGGATCACGTCGCGGGCGCGGCGAGGATCCAGGAGACGGGCTCGGCTCCAGCCTGACCAGCGGGGACGGGTTCCGCCTGTTCGGACACGCGGACGGCGGACGTGGCGCACGCCACTGTCCGGGCGGCTCAGCCCGCCATCCGGCCCGCCAGCTCGACCGCCTCGGCCAGGCTGTCCACCACCGGGACACCGACCGGCTCCAGCTTCTCCCGGGTGTGCGAGCCGCCGGTGTAGAGCACCGCGTGGGCACCCGCGTTCAGTGCCGCCAGGGCGTCGTCCGCGGCGTCGCCGATCAGGACCGTACGGGCGGGGTCCACCTGCTCCCCGAGCGCGGCCAGGTGCCTCGTGAGTTGCTCCGCCTTCTGGCCGCCGGACGGGCCGCTGCGGCCGTCCACCCGCAGGAAGCGGCCGGTCAGGCCGAAGGAGTCGACCAGCGGGACCAGCTTGTCGTGCATGTACATCGACAGCAGGGACTGGCTGTGCCCGGCGCTCTGCCAGTCCTCCAGCAGCTCCAGCACGCCGTCGGTCAGGCCGCAGGCCGGGCTGAGCTCGCGGTAGCGGTCCTGGAAGGCGTCGTCCAGCTTCAGCCACTCCTCCTGGGAGGGCATCCGACCGAGCAGCCGCTCGTAGAAGTTGGGGATCGGGATCTCGTACTGCTCGCGGTACTGCTGCATGGTCATCGGCCCGACGCCGATGGTCGCGAAGGCGGCGTTGCTCGCGCCGAGCACCGCGTCCATGTCGTGGAAGAGGGTGCCGTTCCAGTCCCAAACGATGTGAGTGCGCACGGGCGCAAACGGTAACCCGGACGGACGACGCACCGGTAGGACCGGGGTCACTCAGGCCAGCAGCGAGGGGATCTCCTGGGTCGCGTACCAGAGCAGGTCGTGGTCCTCGGCGCCGTCCACGGTGAACTGGGAGTCCTGGTCGCCCGCGTCGGCCGCGGCCACCGCCGCCACCGCCGCCGTGACGTCCGCGACCACCTCGTCGTCGGCCACGTCCGCGTGCACCGAGGCGGCCTTGGCCAGCTTCACCGGGCCGGCCAGCACCACCCGGCCCAGCGAGGCCTGGTCCTGGTACTCGTCACCGGGGAAGGGCTTCACGGCGGAGTCGGCGACGTCCAGCGCCACCACGACCCGGCGGCGCGGGGCGTCCGGGTCGTCGGCCAGCAGCCGCAGCGAGGACTGGGCGGCCCGGTTCAGCGCCGCGTACTCCAGCTCCTCCAGGTCGTCGCTGACGTACCACTCGCGCAGCGCGGGGGTCACGGCGTACGCCGCGGACTGCTCCAGGGCGCCGCCCTCGTGCGCCGCCGCCAGGCCGGTCAGGGTGGTGGGCACGTACACGCGCATCGGTGGCACTCTCCGGTTCGTCCAGCGGGGTTCGTCCAGCGGCACAGATTCTGCAGCGCCCCAAGAATAAGCTCCGCCGGGCCCGCCGTGATCACCCTCCACCCCGATCGGCGCGCGGCCCGCAGGGCCTCCCGGCCGGTCCACGGCCGCTCTCCGGCACCTCGCCCCGGCGGGCCGGGTCCATCGTGTCCGGGCCCGTCACCGCCGGATCGGCCGGGGCGCCGCGACCGTGGCGGTGGAGGCCCCCGCCGCCCGCGGCGTGATTCCGGCCGTCGTCGTCCCGGCCGCCCGTCGTCGTCGGGAACGGGTCGAGGCTCCGACGGTGCGCGCGGACGGCCGTACGACGCATCGGCAGACCCGGGCGGGGCCACCCGGTCCGCCGTACCGGGGCGTCCCCTTTCGGACCGTACGGCCCGCCCCCGGGCGTCAACCGGGGCATCGGCGGACGGCCCGCCGGGCCCGTCGCCGCATTGGTCGATTCCCCCGGATAGGTGAACTCCGCGCCAGGCCCCGGGCGGCCCGAAAACACGTTGCCGCCCCGCGCGCGGCGCCGCCAGCCTGGACCCGTCCGTACCCGCACCACCCGCACCGGGAGCCACCGTGACCGCCCACCTCACCGCCCGCCCGCACCGCTGCGTCCGCGCCTCCGGCGGCTGCGACCCGGCCGGACGCCGGCCGCGCCGACCGCGCGCCGCCTGCACCGGCACCGTCGTCCCCCACGAGCACGACCCCCGGGCGCTCGCCGCCCGCTTCGCCCACCAGCTGGTCGAGGTGCTCACCGGCGCCCGGCCCTCCGGCCAGCTGATGCGGCACACCAGCCTGGACGGCTACGGGCAGCTCGCCTCGCTGGTCAGGGCCGGTGCGCTGCGCCGCGGCGGCCCCGCCGGCCGGCCCCGGCTCGGCCCGGTGCACGACCGATCGCCCTCACCCGACGCGGTCGAGGCCTGCGTCCGGGTCGATCTCGGCCGGCGGCACCACATGGTGGCCTTCCGGCTGGAGCAGCGCGGCCCGGCCGGGCAGTGGCAGTGCACCGCCGTGGAGGCCCGATGACCCCCCGGCGGCACGGGACGGCACAGGGCGCCGCCCCCGTGCGGGTGCGGCGCCCTGTGCGGCGTCCTACGTCGGGCTCAGCCCTTGCGGCGACGGCCCTTGGCGGCGGACTTGGCGGCCTTGCGGCGCTCGGCGCGGGTCAGCCCGTCGCCCTCGTCCTCCGGCGCCAGGTCCTCGAAGTCGCCCTCGATGACACCGCCGCCGACCTCGTCCGAGGGGGCCGTGTAGTGCAGCCGCTGGGGCTTCGGGGCCTCCAGGCCCTTGGCCTTGATCTCCGGGCGGGCGGCGTCCTTCTCCAGCTTGTCGAGCACCACCTGGGCGTCCTCGACCGGGACCTCCTCGACCTGCTGCTCGACCTGGACCTCCAGGTTGAACAGGTAGCCGACGGACTCCTCCTTGATGCCCTCCATCATCGCGGTGAACATGTCGAAGCCCTCGCGCTGGTACTCGACCAGCGGGTCGCGCTGCGCCATGGCCCGCAGGCCGATGCCCTCCTGGAGGTAGTCCATCTCGTAGAGGTGCTCGCGCCAGCGGCGGTCCAGCACCGACAGGACGACCCGGCGCTCCAGCTCGCGCATGATCTCCTCACCGAGCTGGTCCTCGCGGGCGCCGTACTGGGCCTGGATGTCCTCCTGGATGACCTTGGCCAGGAACTCGGAGGTCAGCCCGCCGCTGCCGCCGGCCTCCTCCTCCAGCTCCTCCAGGTCCAGGGTGATCGGGTAGAGCTGCTTGAGGGCGGACCAGAGCTTGTCCAGGTCCCAGTCGTCCTCGAAGCCCTCGCCGGTGGCCGCCTTGACGTAGGCCTCGACGGTGTCGTCCATGAAGTGGCCGACCTGCTCCTGCAGGTCCTCGCCCTCCAGCACGCGGCGGCGCTCGCCGTAGATGACCTCGCGCTGGCGGTTGAGCACCTCGTCGTACTTGAGGACGTTCTTGCGGATCTCGAAGTTCTGCTGCTCGACCTGGGTCTGCGCGGAGGCGATCGCGCGGGTGACCATCTTGGACTCGATCGGCACGTCCTCGGGAACGTTGGCCATCGAGAGCACGCGCTCGACCATGCCGGCCTTGAACAGGCGCATCAGGTCGTCGCCCAGCGACAGGTAGAAGCGGGACTCGCCCGGGTCGCCCTGACGGCCGGAGCGGCCGCGCAGCTGGTTGTCGATCCGGCGGGACTCGTGCCGCTCGGTGCCGAGGACGTAGAGGCCGCCGGCCTCCTTGACCTCCTCCTGCTCGGCCTTGACCGAGGCCTTGGCCTTCTCCAGCGCGGCCGGGAACTCGGCCTCGTACTGCTCCGGGTTGTCCCCCGCGGAGAGCCCGCGCTGGGCCAGCTCGGCCGCCGCGAGGTGGTCCGGGTTGCCGCCGAGCATGATGTCGGTGCCACGGCCGGCCATGTTGGTGGCGACGGTGACGGCGCCCTTGCGGCCGGCCTGCGCGACGATCTGCGCCTCGCGCTCGTGGTGCTTGGCGTTCAGCACCTCGTGCGGGATGCCGCGCTTGCGCAGCTCCTGCGACAGGTACTCGGACTTCTCGACCGACACGGTGCCGACCAGCACCGGCTGGCCCTTCTCGTGCTTCTCGGCGATGTCCTCGACCACGGCGGCGAACTTGGCCGGCTCCGACTTGTAGATCAGGTCGGGCTGGTCAATGCGCAGCGGCGTCTTGTTGGTCGGGATCGGCACCACGCCGAGCTTGTAGATCTGGTGGAACTCGGCCGCCTCGGTGGTGCCGGTACCGGTCATGCCGGACAGCTTGTCGTACAGGCGGAAGAAGTTCTGCAGGGTGATGGTGGCCAGGGTCTGGTTCTCGTTCTGGACCTCCACCCCTTCCTTGGCCTCGATCGCCTGGTGCATGCCCTCGTTGTAGCGGCGGCCGGCCAGGATACGGCCGGTGTGCTCGTCGACGATCATGACTTCGCCGTTCATGACGACGTAGTCCTTGTCCTTCTTGTACAGCTCCTTCGCCTTGATGGCGTTGTTCAGGAAGCCGACGAGCGGGGTGTTCACCGACTCGTAGAGGTTGTCGATGCCGAGGTAGTCCTCGACCCGGGTGACGCCCTCCTCCAGGACGCCGACGGTGCGCTTCTTCTCGTCGACCTCGTAGTCGCGGTCGATCTTCAGACGCAGCACCAGCTTGGCGAAGTCGGCGTACCACTTGGTCGCCTGGTCGGCCGGGCCGGAGATGATCAGCGGGGTACGGGCCTCGTCGATGAGGATCGAGTCGACCTCGTCGACGACCGCGAAGTTGTGGCCGCGCTGGACGAGTTCGTCCTTCGACCAGGCCATGTTGTCACGCAGGTAGTCGAAGCCGAACTCGTTGTTCGTGCCGTACGTGATGTCCATCGCGTACTGGCGCTTGCGCTCGACGGGCGTCATGTTGGCCAGGATCACGCCGACTTCGAGGCCGAGGAAGCGGTGCACCCGGCCCATCCACTCCGAGTCGCGCTCGGCGAGGTAGTCGTTGACGGTGATCAGGTGAACGCCCTTGCCGGTCAGTGCGTTCAGGTACGCGGGCAGGGTGCCGACGAGGGTCTTGCCCTCACCGGTGCGCATCTCCGCGACGTAGCCGTAGTGCAGGGCCGCGCCGCCCATGAGCTGGACGTCGTAGTGCCGCTGGCCGAGCACGCGCTTGGCGGCCTCGCGGACGGTGGCGAACGCCTCGGGGAGGATGTCGTCCAGCGACTCGCCGTCGACGAGCCGCTGCTTGTACTCGTCGGTCAGCGCGCGCAGCTCGGCGTCGGTGAGGTTGACGAAGTCCTCTTCGATGGAGTTGACCTGGGCAGCAATCCGCTGCAGCTTGCGAAGGATCTTGCCCTCGCCGGCGCGCAGGATCTTGTCGAAGACGGACACTTGAGCGGGCTCCTTGCCTGTATTGGCACTGGACGACTGCACGGCGGGTCCACCCCACCGCACGGGCCATCGTATGCGAGGAGTCCAATGCGCCGGGAGGTGCGTCAGCACGGTATTCCCGTGTCACCCGCCCGAGCACATGGCCCGATAGCACCGTCCACCATGACAAATCGGTCGGCGGGCCCGGGAGTTGGCCGCGATATCGGATGCCCGCATTCCTCATTCGGCGAAATAATCCGCCCATGGAAGAACCGCGAAGCGAACTCGTCACCCTCACCACCGACCGCCTGGTCCTGCGGGCCCCCCGGGAATCGGACATCGACGCGATCTTCGAGGCCTGCCAGGACGACGAGATCCAACGCTGGACGGTCGTGCCGATCCCCTACCGGCGCGCGGACGCGGAGTTCTTCGTACGCACCCTGGCCCCCGAGGGGCTGGGCAAAGGCAGCGAGTTCATCTGGTGCGTGGTCGAACGCGACACCGGGCGGCTGGTCGGCGCCCAGGCGGTCACCCGCTTTGCCGCCGACCCGGACTCCGCCTCGGTCGGTTGGTGGACGGTGAAGGAGCAGCGCAGCCACGGCTACACCGTCGAGGCGGCCCGCGCGGTCGCCCGCTGGGCGCTCACCGAGCTCGGCCTGCGCCGCCTCCAGTGGCTCGCCTACGTCGGCAACGACGGCTCGCGCGCGGTCGCCGAGCGGGTCGGCTACCGCTACGAGGGCACCCTGCGCTCCTACGCCGACCAGCGCGGCGTCTTCCGCGACTCCTGGGTCGCCTCGCTGCTCCCGTCCGACCTGGACTGAGGTCCGACCTGGGCTGAGCGCCGACCTGACCGAGCACCGAATCGAGCGGACACCGGCCCGGGCCCGCTGTCAGTGCCCCGGGCTACGCTCGCCGGCATGACCGCCGCAGCCGCCGACCGCACCCCCGTCACCGTCCTGGGCGCCGACGACGCCCGCCGGATCGCCCTGCGCGCCCAGGGCCTGCTGGGCGCGCCGGACCGCCGGGCCGGAGTGCGCGGGGTGCTGCGGCACCTGGGCGCCGTCCAGTTGGACACCATCTCGGTGCTGGCCCGCTCGCACGAGCTGGTGCCGTGCGCCCGGCTCGGCGCGGTCGGCCGTCCGGCGGTCGAGGCGGCGTACTGGGGCGCCGGCACGAGCTTCGAGTACTGGTCGCACGCGGCCTGCATCCTGCCGGTCGAGGAGTGGCCGCTGTTCGCCTTCCGGCGCCGCCGCTACCGCGACCGCGGCCACCTCTGGGGGCACCAGGTCCCGCCCGAGACGTACCGGGCGGTGCTGGACAAGCTGCGCGCCGAGGGGCCGTTGACCTCCACCGAGCTCGGCGGGGCGAAGAGGACCGCCGAGTGGTGGGACTGGTCCGACACGAAGATCGCGGTCGAACGGGCACTGGCCTTCGGGGACGTGGTCTGCGCCGAGCGCCGGAGCTGGAAGCGGGTGTACGCGCTGGCCGAACAGGCCATCCCCGACGCACTGTTCGGCCAGGACCGGTCCGACCGGGAGTGCGTGCGCACCCTGGTCGCCCAGGCCGGCGTCGCGCTCGGCGTGGCCACCCGGGCCGACCTGCTGGACTACCACCGGCTGCGCGCCGAGGAGTTGGACCCGGTGCTCGCGGACAGCGGGCTGGTCCCGGTCGAGGTGGCCGGCTGGGGCCCGGACGGCGGCCGGGCCGACGCCTGGGCCGACCCGGCCGCGCTGGCCGCCGCCCCGCGGGGGCGCCACCGCACCACCCTGCTCTCGCCGTTCGACTCGCTGATCTGGGACCGCGCCCGCACCGAGCGGATCTTCGGCATGACGCACCGCCTGGAGGCCTACACGCCCAAGCACAAGCGGGTGCACGGCTACTTCGCGATGCCGCTGCTGACCGGCGGTCAGCTGGTCGGCCGGGTCGACCCGGCCCGGGAGGGGCGCACCCTGGTCGCCCGACAGGTCTCGCTGACCGGCGACCGAGGATCCGGCGCCCGGCACGTCGAGGCGCTGGCCACCGCCCTGCGCGAGGCCGCCGCCTGGGTCGGCTGCGACACCGTGCGGGTCGGGGCGCTGCACGACGAACGGCTGCGCCCTGCCCTGGAGAAGCTGCTCGCCGACTGAACGGGCCGAGCGAACCGGCTCACCCTATTTCGAGGATCTTCTCCCGCATCGCGTACACCACCGCCTCCATCCTGGAGTGCAGTTGGAGTTTCTCCAGGATGTTGCGCACGTGGTTCTTCACGGTGTTCTCGCTGATGAACAGCTCCTTGGCGATCTCCCGGTTGTTCATCCCGGTCGCCACCAGCTTGAGCACCTCCAACTCCCGGTCGGTGAGCCGGGGCGCGGGCACCAGGTCCCGGTCCTCGGAGCGGCGCTGGATCATCGACTTGAACTCGGTGAGCAGCTTGGAGGCCATCGACGGGCTGATCTGCGACTGCCCGTCGGCGACCGCGCGGATCGCGGTGGCGACCTCGTCGGTGGAGATCTCCTTCAGCAGGTAGCCGGTGGCCCCCGCCTTGATCGCCTCGTAGAGGTCGGCCTCCTCGTCGCTTATCGTCAGCATGATGATCTTGGTGCTGGGCGCCACGTCCTTGATCGCCGTGCAGGCCTCGATCCCGCTGCGACGCGGCATCCGGACGTCCATGAGGATGATGTCGGGCAGCAGGTCGGCGGCCTTCAGCACCGCCTCGGCGCCGTCCCCGGCCTCGCCGACGACCTTGATGTCCGGCTCCTCGGCGAGCACGATCTCCAGCCCCCGGCGGAACAACGCGTGGTCGTCCACCACCAGCACGCGGATCGGCTCACCCCGGCGTGGCGCGTACGCGGGCTCCTCCTCCGGCCCCGGCGACAATCCGGCGACAGGCCCCCCAGCGGGCCCCAGCCCGAAGTGATCCCCCATCCGCTCCTCCCCCTTCGCGGGTCGTCGTCAGCCAATCATTCCACGCCCCGGCACCGCCACGGTGACCCTCCGGCGCCGATGCCCCCGCATCGGGTGACCTCCTCGACCCCAGTGCGCCCGAGCACCGTTCGAACCCGTCCCGTCGCGACGCCCGTCCCGCCCCGCGCCCCGTCCCCTCACTGAGGCCCGTCCCGCCGCCGAACGCCGGTGACCCCGGCGGCCACTGCCGCCGGGGTCACCACTCCATCACTGCCGGGACGGTCAGTCCTCGTCGTCGGACCGACCGATCGCACCGCCCGCGCCGCTGGCCACGCCGGCCGCCATGTCGGGCTGCACGTGGATGACACCGTAGTGGTAGCCGTGTCGGCGGTACACGACGCTCGGCAGGCCGCTGTCCTTCTCCACGAAGAGGTAGAAGTCGTGGCCGACCAGCTCCATCTCGTAGAGCGCCTGGTCCAGCGCCATGGGGGCGGCCGAGTGCGTCTTCTCCCGGACCACCAGCGGGCCTTCGCCCTCCACTTCCAGGGATCCCATCATGGTCTTGCGGACGGCTCCGTTGGTCTCGCCCTCCGTCGCCGTCGTCGACGGCAGCGCGGCCAGGGCCGCGGTCGCCTCGGCGACGCTGATGGGGGTGCGGCCGTTCGCGCCGCCCTTGTGCACCCGACGCCGGTCCGCGGACTTGCGCAGCTGCGCGTCGAGCTTCGCCGAGGCCAGGTCGAGCGCCGCGTACGGGTCGGCGGCGGCGGCTTCGGCCCGGATCACCGGGCCCCGGGTACGGAGAGTGATCTCCACGCGGTCCGACCGGTCGGCCTGCCGCGGGTTGTGCTCCTTGGACACCTCGACGTCGAGGCTGATCACCTTGCCGTCGAACTTCTGGACCTTCTCCAGCTTCTCGGCCACGTGCTCGCGGAACCTCTTGGGCACCTCGGTCTTGCGGCCCTTGACGACGATGTCCACGCAGAACTCCGATCCCTCGTGCTGACGCCGATCCGGGTGCTACCGGACCGGACTGAGCTCCAGCTGGACCAGCCCATCCACTGCTGGCCCCCCGCCCCCGCCAGCGGCGGGAACGACTGGCCCTCATCTCACTTCCTCCCCATCAGGGACGGTTGAAACCCCCTGGAGCCTTATCGAACACCTCACACGGGGTTTTCGCCTCCCCAGGCGAGAACCCGGGTATGACCCGATACTGCGGGCGGGCGGCCAAACTGTTTCACCCTGTCTACCCTCCTGCGAGTGAAATAGGGGTAAATACCTGGACAACGCCCCCCATACGGCGCATCCTTTGCTGACTCTCCGTGCCTGCCGCCGCCAGGAGCAGCCGTGCCGCCGTCCCCCTCGCCCACCCCTCCGCCGTCCGTCCGGGCACCCTTCGCCCACGCACTGGCCGGGCTGCTGGACGTCCTGCTCCCCGCCGACTGCGCGGGCTGCGGCAGCGAGCGCACCCAGCTCTGCCCGGCCTGCAGGCACGCGCTGGCCACCGCCCGCCCCGGCCCCACCCTGCTGCCCTGGGCGCACGCCGCCGCCCCGTACACCGACCCGGTCCGGCAGCTGCTGCTCGCGCACAAGGAGCGCGGGGTGCTGCGGCTGGCCGGGCCGCTCGGGGAGGCGCTCGGACGGGCGGTGCGCTCCGTGCTGGGGGCCCGGGCGGAGTCCGCGCCGCTGCTGCTGGTCCCGATGCCCTCGGCCCGCACGGCGGTCCGCGCCCGCGGCCACGACCCGACGCTGCGGCTGGCCGGGGCCGCCGCGCGCTCGCTGCGCCGGGCAGGCCTGGACGCCCGGGCCGCGCCGTTGCTGCGGCACGCCCGTCCGGTCGCCGACCAGACCGGGCTGAACGCGGCCGAGCGGCGGCGCAATCTGCACGGGGCGCTCACCGTGCTGCCGCGCGCCCGGCGCGACCTGGCCGGCCGTCAGCCGGTGCTGGTGGACGACCTGGTGACCACCGGGGCGAGCCTGTCCGAGGCCGCCCGGGCACTGGCCGACGCCGGGCTGCCGGCCCGGGTGGCCGCCACGGTGGCGGCCACCGCGGTTCAGCCGGCCGGCTGAACCGCCGGGATGTCAGCCCGCGTAGAAGAAGGAGCGGGCCTTGTCCAGCAGCTGGGCCTCCCGCCACTGGTTGTTGACCAGCCGGTAGACCTTGCCGTCGGCCACCGCGAGCACCGGCGGCGTCGGCGTCAGGCTGTCGCCCCGGGACTCCGAGGCCGAGACGCTCAGCATGCCGAGGCCGCCCTGCAGCTGACCGTCCGTGCTCTGCGAGCCGTCGGTGCTGATGTAGTACAGCTGCTTGGGGCGGTCCGCCTCGTTCCCGAGCACCAGCAGCTGGTCGCTCTCCGCCCAGGAGACCGAGGCCACGTCGGTGAGCGAGGGCGCAGCCCGGCGCAGGTCGGTGATCCTCGCGGCCGGCGCCTCCGGGGTGCCGCCGTGCTCCACCAGACCGAGCATCAGCGAACTGGTCGCCACACCCGGGGACCTGACCACCAGGGCGACCCGGGTGCCGTCCGAGGAGATCCTGAGCGCCTGCACGGTCTGCCCGGTCAGCCCGTCGACCGGCACGGTGTACGACTTGTTGCCGCGCACCATGACCACCCGTTGGCTCTGCGGGTTACGGTCCACCACCCAGAGGTCGCCGCGGCCGTCCCAGCTGGGCGAGGCGAGGCCGTCGTCCTTGCTGCCGGCCTTCACCGGCGAGCTGAGCACCGGCTCGGGCATCGCCACGGCGCTGTCCGACAGCGCCACCGAGTAGAGCTGGTGGCCGTCCGCGCTGATCGCGGCGGCCCGGGTGCCGTCCCGGCTGACCGCGAGGGCGCTCGGCTGGGCCGCCGGGTTCGGCTGCGGCTTGCCGAGCACGCCGTGCACCGGGTCGCCGGTGCGGCCGTCGTCGGTCGCCATCAGGACGCCGTTGTCGGAGCGCTGGTAGTACTGCTGGACGGACGACGTCCCGGCCACCGCTCCGGTCAGGGCGCCCGGACCGGTGGCGGGCGAGTCGGCGCGGCTGGCCGTGCAGGAGCCGCGCTGGCCCTTCAGCTCCAGCCGCTCGACCTGGCCCTTGCCCTGGTCGGCGAGGGTGTAGAAGAGCTGGGTCGCCATCCGGCGGCAGGCCATCGGCTCGCCGAGGTCCGCGCCGCCGAGCTGCACGTGGGCGACCCGGCTGTCGTCGATGGAGACCTTGTCCACCGAGGCGCCGGTCGGGAAGGCCGTCCGGACCACCGGCGAGAGCCAGTACGAGGGCCCGCCGACCAGGGCCTTGGCGGCCGCGGTCAGCGGGTCTATCCGGCGCCGCAGGTAGATCGGGTCGGCGACCAGCACCTCCTGGCCGCCGTTGCCGGCCGACGGGTCCGGGGCGGTGTAGAAGAAGCGCTCGACCTGCCGGAAGCTGTTCCGGAAGTTGGTCTCGTTCATGATCACGCCGGGCGGCAGCTTGTCGATCCGCCACTCGCCGTCCTTCTCCCGGATGAAGGTGAAGTCGGACGAGGCGTTGTTGTTCTGCCCGGCGACCAGCAGGTACGAGTGCTTCTCGTCGACGGTGGCGACCATCTGCCCGGTGACCGTCTCGGAGGCCGTGGTGTCGGTGTCGGAGACGGACTGGCCGGGTTCCTTGATGGTCGTGCTGGCGAGCACCTGGATGCCCGCCTCCGGGTTCCAGCTCGCGGCGGCGCTCTCGGTGAGGTACTTGCGCGCGGTGTCGTACCCCTCGTCGGCGGTCACCGCGTCCAGGAACCCGGTCAGCAGCTCGCGCGGCTTGGCGCCCTTGCCGGGCGCCACCGGGTAGACCCTGGCCTGCAGGTTCTTGTCGGCCGAGCCCTGGGACAGCTCCACCCTGGTGATGCCGCCGGAGTCCGGCATGGCGGCGCAGCCGCTCGCCACCAGGGCGCCGAGCACCGCGCCGGCCACCGCCGTGAGCCGCGGCTCAGTCCTGCTGCTCGTCCTTCGCACGCTGCGACCCCTCCAGGTCCGTCCCACCCGTCATGTCCGGCTCCGCCGTCCGCTGCGCCACCGACGGCCGTCCTGGCGTCGGGTCCACCATGACCTGGGCGCCGGTGACGCCGTAACCGGCCCCTGCTGTCCATACGTCCGAAGGGTCCGAACGCGGCCCCTCCGGCAGTCGCTGTCGGCCCAGCCCGGGGCCGATGTTCAGCACCCCGCCGAGCCCGCTGCCCAGCCCGCTGCCGGGCCCCTCCGGCGCCTCGGCCTGCTCCTCGGCGGCGGTCAGCGCCGTCGCGCCGGCCGGGGCGATCGCCCGCCGGTACGGCGTGCCGTACGCGCCCAGGCCCCGGTTGTTGCGGGAGTCCTCCGGCTCCAGCCGGAACGGCGCCCGGCTGATCTCGCCGCCGCGGGTGCGCGGCAGGGTGAGCCGGAAGTGCGAGCCGCCGCCGGGCTCGCCCCAGGCCTGGAGCCAGCCGCCGTGCAGGTGGGCGTCCTCGACCGCGATGGACAGGCCGAGGCCGGTGCCGCCGGTGGTGCGCACCCGGGACGGGTCCGCCCGCCAGAAGCGGTGGAACACCCGGGACGCCTCGCCCGGCTTGAGGCCGATGCCGTAGTCACGCACGCCGACCGCGACCGCGCCGTCGGCCGAGCCCAGCCGGACCACCACGTCGCGGCCCTCGCCGTGCTCCAGCGCGTTGACCACCAGATTGCGCAGGATGCGCTCGATCCGGCGGGAGTCCACCTCGGCCAGTACCGGCTCGCCGTCGCCGCGGATCACCACGGTGCTGCCCTTGGCCTGGGCCAGCGGGTCGGCGGCCTCCACCACCCGGGCGACGATCTCGCGCAGGTCGACCGGCTCGGCGTCCAGGATCGCGGCGCCGGCGTCGAAGCGGCTGATCTCCAGCAGGTCGGCCAGCAGCGACTCGAAGCGGTCCAGCTGGCCCTGCAGCAGCTCCGCGGAGCGGGCCGCCATCGGGTCCAGGTCCTCGCGGCTGTCGTAGATCAGGTCGGCGGCCATCCGGACCGTGGTCAGCGGGGTGCGCAGCTCGTGCGAGACGTCCGAGACGAAGCGCCGCTGGACCCGGGACAGCTCCTCGAGCTGGCGGATCTGCGCCTGGAGGGCGTTGGCCATCCGGTTGAAGGACTCGCCGAGGCGGGCGATGTCGTCCGTCCCGGTCACCTTCATCCGCTCCTCCAGGCGCCCGTCGGCGAGCCGCTCGGAGATCCCGGCGGCCATCCGCACCGGGGTGACCACCTGGCGCACCACGACCCAGGCGATGCCGCCCATCAGGATCACCACGAACACGCCGGCGGTCGCCAGGGTGCCGGTGATCAGGTTGAGGGTGTCGGTCTCCTGACCGAAGGAGAACACGTAGAACAGCTGGTAGCTGGTGCCGGCCGGGCCGACGAACTGCATGCCGAGGGCCAGCCCGGGCTCGGTCTTGCCGCCGCTCTCGGGCGAGCGGTGGATCCGGGTCGGCTGGTCGAACATCTGGCCGGGCTCGTCGAAGAGCTTGGCCCGCAGGGTGTCCGGGACACTGCTGGGCTGGATGTCGCCCGAGTAGCGCGGCGCGAAGCCGGCCGTGTCCGGGACGACGGTACCGGTTCCGGGGGCCATCGCGATCACCGAGTAGACCGTCTGCCCGCTCGCGGCCAGGTCGTTGACCTGCCGCAGCAGCCAGGTGCCGGTCTCCTCGGTGGTCGGGTCGGCGGTGTTGCGCAGCCTGAGGTCGCGGGCCTCGTCGATCTTCTTCTGCTCGACCTGGAAGCCGATCCGGGCCTGCGCGCGGGCGGCGTCGATCTTGGTGTCGAGCAGGCCGGTGCGCACCTGCGCCACCACGACCACACCCAGCACCAGGACCACCGCGATGGACGCCAGCAGGGACACCGCGACCACGCGCAGCTGGATCGAGCGGCGGTACAGCGTGGACACCCGGTGAACGGGACGACGGAACTGGCGCTTCATCAGGCCGAAAACTCCGGAAGGGCCGCGACGGCGGCGGGTGGTCGAACTCAGCACGTCACCGCGCACGGCCCCCGCCCCGCCGGTCGCGGAACCCGGCGGGGTGTCGTCAGCCCGGTCCGTCACGTCAGCTGGGTCCGGCCTTGTAGCCGACGCCACGGACGGTCACCACGATCTCGGGGCGCTCCGGGTCCTTCTCGATCTTCGAGCGAAGTCGCTGGACGTGGACGTTGACCAGGCGGGTGTCCGCCGCGTGGCGGTAGCCCCAGACCTGCTCCAGCAGCACCTCGCGGGTGAACACCTGCCAGGGCTTGCGGGCCAGCGCGACCAGCAGGTCGAACTCCAGCGGGGTCAGCGGGATGCTGCGGCCGTCCCGCTTCACCGAGTGGCCGGCCACGTCGATCACCAGGTCGCCGATGGTCAGCTGCTCGGGCGTCGGCTCCTCAGCGCGGCGAAGCCGCGCACGCACCCGGGCCACCAGCTCCTTGGGCTTGAACGGCTTGGTGACGTAGTCGTCGGCGCCGGACTCCAGGCCCACCACCACGTCGACCGTGTCGGTCTTCGCGGTCAGCATGACGATCGGGACACCGGACTCCGCCCGGATCTGCCGGCACACGTCGATGCCGTCCCGGCCGGGCAGCATCAGATCGAGCAGGACCAGGTCAGGCTTGGCCTCCCGGAACGCGGCTAGCGCCTTGTCCCCATCGGCGACGAAAAACGGCTCAAAACCCTCACCACGCAGCACGATGCCGAGCATCTCGGCCAGTGCGGAGTCGTCATCAACGACGAGGACGCGTCCCTTCATGGCTCCATCTTCTCATTACCGGATTGTGACCTGCCGCACAGCAGTACCAATGCTCCACAACGGCCAACTCCCCCACCGGTGCATTCCGGCCATACCGGGCGAATAGACCTCGCCGGAGCATCTCCGAACGGTCCGGGACCGGCCCCCCGACCTCCCGGAAAGCCCAGTTGCCGATCAGCAACCGGATACCCCTGGGGCCTGTTCGGGCCCCATGGCACGATGGGCACCGCGCGCGGGCGAAAGATCCGCCCGGAGCCGCGCCCATGACGCCCCTCCGAGGAGCAGTGATGACCGACACTCCGGGCTGGGCCTCGCCCAGCTCGTCCGAGCCACCCCGCGACGGCGCCCGGCCCCCGGCTGACGCGCCCGCCGCCGTGCCCGGACCGTCGGCACCACCGCAGGCCACCCCCGGCTGGAACACCCGGCCCGCACAACCGACCTGGGGCGGACAGACGCCCGGCGGCCGGAACCCGTACGGCTGGAGTGCCGTGAGCAGCCCGCGGCCCGGGGTCATCCCGCTGCGCCCGCTCGCCGTCGGCGAACTGCTCGACGGAGCCGTCACCACCATCCGCCGGCACTGGCGCACCGCCCTCACCCTCTCGCTCGGCATCGCCGTGGTCGACCAGGCCGGGGCGATCGCCTCCGAGCTGCTGGTCAGCGGCAGGACCGGCACCTCCACCCAGCTGCTCACCCTGCTGGCCCGGATGCCGCTGATGCTGCTGCTCAACGCCCTCGCCACCGCGCTGCTCACCGTGGTGGTCAGCCGCGCCGTCCTCGGCCGGTCGGTGACCGCCGGCGACGCCTGGCGCGACGCCCGCCCTCGACTGCTGCAGCTGCTCGGCCTCACCGTGCTCACCACCCTGATGAGCTCCGGCGCGCTGCTGCTCGGCTTCACCCCGCTGCTCGGCTACCAGGCCAGCGGCTCCGGCACGCCCGCGACCGAGGCCCTGCTGGCGCTGGTCGGCCTGCTGACCGTCCCGGCCGCCGTCTGGCTGCTGATCCGCTACAGCCTGGCCGCCCCCGCGCTGATGCTGGAGAAGCAGGGGGTGATGACCGCGCTGTCGCGCTCACGGCGGCTGGTCCGCGGCTCCTGGTGGCGGATCTTCGGCATCGTCGTGCTGAGCAAGGTGCTGTCCGTGATCATCGGGATGGTCCTGCTCATCCCGGCCCGGTTCATCGGCCTGGTGCTGGGCTTCGGCAGCGTCGACCGCCTCGGCAGCGGCAACCAGTCCGTCGGCATGCTGGTCATGACCGCGGTCGCCGGGATCATCGCCTCCGCGCTCACCACCCCGTTCATGGCCGCGGTCGGCGTGCTGGTCTACATCGACCAGCGGATCCGCCGCGAGGCCCTGGACATCGAGCTCGCGCGCGCCGCCGGCCTGCCCGAGCAGGGCGGCGCCGGCTCGGGCCGCCAGGCCGACCAGACCCCCGCGGGGCGCTGAGTCGGATGCCTATCTGGGGGGACAGGCTCCTCGCCGCGAGCGGCGCCCCGGTCACCGTGCCGCGTGACCCGGCCCGCGACGCCGCGCGCGACGAGCTGCTCAACGCCGACTACCACAAGAACGACCCGACCGTCCTGGAACGGATCACCGACTGGTTCTGGGACCACATCGACCACGCGCTCGGCAGCCTCTCCGGCGGGGGCACCGACGGCACCACCGGGCTGGTGCTCTTCCTGATCGTCGCCGTACTGATCGCCGCCGCCCTCTGGTGGCGCCTCGGCGCGCCCAAGCGCGCCGCCCGCACCGTCCTGGGCGTGTACGGCGCCCAGGGCCCGCGCAGCGCCGCGCAGTACCGGTCGGACGCCGCCGGGCACGCCGCCGCCGGGCAGTGGGCCGAGGCCGTCCGCGAGCAGATGCGGGCGCTGGTCCGGGCCCTGGAGGAGCGCACCCTGCTCGACACCCGCCCCGGACGCACCGCCGACGAGGCCGCCGTCGAGGCCGGCCGGGCCCTGCCCGAGCACGCCGCCGCGCTGACCGCGGCCGCCCGCACCTTCGACGACATCACCTACGGCGACCGGACCGCCGACCAGGCCGCGTACCGGCTACTGCTGGACCTCGACCGGACCTTGGAGCGCACCCGCCCGGCCCTGGCCCATGCCACGGTCCCCGCAGCGGCCCCGGCCTCGACCACGGCCTCGACCACGGGAGGAGCGGCATGACCGGCACCGTCCCCGCTCCCCCCGCCGCCGAGCGGCCCGACACCCCCGCCGCCGCGCCGACCAGCCTCGCCCCCACCGGGCGCGGCCTGCTGCGCCGCGCCCGCTGGTACCTGGCGTTCCTCGCCGCCCTGCTGATCAGCGCCGTCTGCATCGCCTCCCTCAACCGGGGCCACCAGTACCCGTCCGGCGACCCGCGCTCGTACGACGCCGACGGCGCCCACGCCGTGGTCGCGCTGCTGGAACACCAGGGCCTCAAGACCGGGCTCACCACCGACCCCGCGACCGCACCCGGCGGCGCCGACACCCTGGTGCTGCCCGAACCCGACCTGCTCGACAAGGCCCAGCTGCGCGCGATCGCCGCCGCCCGGCACAAGCGGCTGGTCCTGATCGCCCCTGGCCCGGCCGCCCTCACCGCGCTCGCCCCCGGCGTCCGCCCCTCCGACGAGGACGGCGGCGTCCCGTACGCCCCCATCCGCAGCACTGACACGGGCTGCTCGCTCACCGAGGCGGTCCGGGCCGGCAACGCCACCATCGGCGGCATGCTCTACACCAGCGGCAGCCGCGGCGAGGGCTGCTACCAGCGCGGCCACGGCTACCCGCTGGTCAGCACCCCGACCGGGGACGGCGACGTCATCGTGCTGGGCAGCGGCAGCCTCCTGACCAACGGCGCACTCGCCAAGGACGGCAACGCCTCGCTCGCGCTCGGCCTGCTCGGCTCGCAGCCCCGCCTCACCTGGCACCTGCCCGACTACTCCGCGCCGCTGGCCGAGGGCACCCACAGGAAGAGCTTCAACGACTACATCCCGAAGGGCTGGCACTGGGCCTTCTACCAGCTCGCCATCGCCGCCGTCCTGGCCGCGCTCTGGCGCGCCCGCCGGCTCGGCCCCGTGGTCAGCGAGAACCTGCCCGTGGTGGTCCGCGCCGCCGAGACCACGGAGGGCCGCGCCCGCCTCTACCGGCGTGCCAAGGCCCGCGGCCGCGCCACCGAGGCCCTGCGCCGGGCCGCCGCCCACCGCCTCGCCCCCATCCTGGGCGTCCCGCTCCAGGCCGGCGCGCCCGACCCCGAAGCCCTCTGCGCGGCCGTGACCGGCCGCCTCCCCGAACGACCCGCCGGGGACGTCCGGGCCCTGCTCTACGGCCCGCCCCCGACCGACGACGCCGCACTGCTGCGGCTCGCCGACGACCTCGACGCCCTCGAAAGGCAGGTACGGAACCCGTGACCGAACAGGCGACCGCCCAGCTCCGCATCACCCCCGGCACGGCACCCGCTACCCCCGCCGCACCCACCACGCCCACCACGCCCGCCACCGACCCGCGCGCGGCCCTGACCGCCCTGCGCGCCGAGATCGGCAAGGCCGTGGTCGGCCAGGACGCCGCCGTGACCGGCCTCGTGGTGGCGCTGCTCTGCGGCGGCCACGTACTGCTGGAAGGTGTCCCCGGCGTCGCCAAGACCCTGCTGATCCGCACCCTGTCCACCGCGCTCAGCCTGGAGACCAAGCGGATCCAGTTCACCCCCGACCTGATGCCCGGCGACGTCACCGGCTCGCTGGTCTACGACGCCCGCACCGCCGAGTTCTCCTTCCAGCCCGGCCCGGTCTTCACCAACCTGCTGCTCGCCGACGAGATCAACCGCACCCCGCCGAAGACCCAGGCCGCCCTGCTGGAGGCCATGGAGGAGCGGCAGGTCACCGTGGACGGCGAACCGCGCGCGCTGCCCGTCCCGTTCCTGGTCGCCGCGACCCAGAACCCGGTCGAGTACGAGGGCACCTACCCGTTGCCCGAGGCCCAGCTGGACCGTTTCCTGCTCAAGCTGATCCTGCCGCTGCCCGACCGCGACCAGGAGTTCCAGGTCCTCTCCCGGCACGCCGCCGGCTTCGACCCCCGCGACCTCGCCGCCGCCGGCGTCCGCCCGGTCGCCGGGCCCGAGCACCTCGCCGCGGCCCGCGCGCAGATCGCCAAGCTGACCGTCTCCCCCGAGATCCTCGCCTACATCGTCGACCTCTGCCGGGCCACCCGGCAGTCCCCGTCGCTGTCCATCGGCGTCTCCCCGCGCGGCGCCACCGCCCTGCTCGCCGCCTCGCGCGCCTGGGCCTGGCTGGCCGGACGCGACTACGTCACCCCGGACGACGTCAAGGCACTCGCCCTGCCCACCCTGCGGCACCGCGTCGCGCTGCGCGCCGAGGCCGAGATGGAGGGCGTCACCGCCGACTCCGTCATCCAGGCCGTCCTGGCGCAGACGCCCGCCCCCCGCTGACCCACCGCCAGCTGATCCACCGCCCGTAGGCGTCCGGGCCCCCGGCCCACGGGGTCCCGGACCCATGGGTTCCCGATTGTCACGGGTTTCCGAAGGAGCGCACCCGCATGGCCCTCACCGGGCGAACCGCCCTGCTCGCCGCGCTCGGCGCGCTCGTCGTGGGCCTGCTGCTGCCCTCCTGGGCCGGGATCGGCGTCGTCACCGGCGCGGTCCTGCTCGCCGTCCTGGTCGACCTGGTGCTCGCCGCCCCCGTCCGCAGCCTGCGGATCGACCGGGCCGGCGACACCACCGTCCGCCTCGGCGAGTCCGCCTCGGTCGAACTGACCGTCACCAACCCCTCCGGGCGCCCGCTCCGGGCCCTGGTCCGCGACGCCTGGGCCCCCTCCGCCTGGCGACCCGGCACCGCCGAGACCGCCTCCCGGCACCCCCTCACCGTCCCCGCGGGCGAACGCCGCCGGGCGACCTCCGTACTCACCCCGAGCCGCCGCGGCGACCACCACGCCCACCGGGTGACGGTCCGCTCGCTCGGCCCGCTCGGCCTGGCCGGCCGTCAGGGCTCGCACAACGTCCCCTGGACGATCCGCGCGCTGCCCCCGTTCACCAGCCGCAAGCACCTGCCCTCCCGGCTCGCCCGGCTGCGCGAACTCGACGGCCGCACCTCGGTACTGACCCGCGGCCAGGGCACCGAGTTCGACTCGCTGCGGGAGTACCTGCCCGGCGACGACGTCCGCTCCATCGACTGGCGCGCCAGCGCCCGCCGCAACACCGTCGCCGTCCGCACCTGGCGCCCCGAACGCGACCGGCACATCCTGGTCGTCCTCGACACCGGCCGCACCTCGGCCGGCCGGGTCGGCGACGCCCCCCGCCTGGACGCCGCCCTCGACGCCGCCCTGCTGCTCACCGCCCTCGCCACCCGCGCCGGCGACCGGGTCGACCTGCTCGCCCACGACGCCCACAAGCGCGCCACCGTGGCCGGCAGCTCGGCCCACGAGATCCTGCCCGCCTTCACCAACGCGATGGCCGTCCTGGAGCCCGCGCTGCACGAGACCGACATGCGCTCGCTGGTGGCCACCGCGCTCAAGATGGCACCGCACCGCTCACTGATCGTCCTTCTCACCGGCCTCGACGCGGCCCCGGTCGAGGACGGCCTGCGCCCGCTGCTGCCGATGCTCACCAAGCGCCACGAGGTCGTCCTCGCCTCGGTCGCCGACCCGCACCTGGACGTGCTGGCCTCCGGCCGCGGCACCCTTCAGGCCGTCTACGGCGCGGCCGCCGCCGAGCAGACCCGCGCCGACCGCCGCGCCACCGCCGAGCACCTCACCCGCCACGGCGTCACCGTCCTCGACGCCCCGCCGAGCCGGATCGCCCCGGCACTGGCGGACACCTACCTGGCACTGAAGGCCGCCGGCCGACTGTGAGCCGACCCGACGGGTCAGGCCTTGTCGCGGGCATTGAGCAGGGCGTTGAGCCGGGCCGCCTGGCGCGTCAGGTAGTCGCGCTCGGCGAGGTCGGCCGCCTCGTGGGCCGCGTCGGCGTACAGCCGGGCCGCCGTCGCCAGGTCGCCGTCGCGCTCACGGAGGTAGGCCGCCACCGCCGTGTAACGGGGCAGCGAGTCGTCCAACCCCGCGAGCGCAGCCAACCCGGCCCGCGGCCCGTCGGCCGCGCCGACGGCGACCGCGCGATTGAGCCGGACGACCGGGCTGTCGGTCAGCCTCACCAGCTCGTCGTACCACTCGACGATCTGCACCCAGTCGGTCTCCTCGGCGGTGCGCGCGTCGGCGTGCAGCGCCGCGATGGCGGCCTGGGCCTGGTACTCACCCAACCGGTCACGGGCCAGGGCCGCCTGCAGGGTCACCACACCCTCGGCGATCAACCCGGTGTCCCACCGGCTGCGGTCCTGCTCGGCGAGCGGCACCAAGCTGCCGTCCGCCGCGGTCCGACCAGCCCGCCGGGCGTGGTGCAGCAGCATCAGCGCGAGCAGCCCCGCCACCTCGGGGTGGTCGATCGCCGCCGCCAGCTGCCGGGTGAGCCGGATCGCCTCGGCGGCGAGGTCGACGTCACCGGAGTAGCCCTCGTTGAAGACCAGGTAGAGGACCCGCAGCACGGTGGCGACGTCACCCGGCTGATCGAACCGCACACCGGAGACGGTCCGCTTGGCCCGGCTGATGCGCTGCGCCATGGTCGCCTCGGGCACCAGGTAGGCCTGGGCGATCTGGCGGGTGGTCAGCCCGCCGATCGCCCGCAGTGTGAGTGCGACCGCGGACGACGGCGTCAACGACGGGTGGGCGCACAGGAAGTAGAGCCGGAGCGTGTCGTCCGCCTCGGCCGCCGGGCCGGGCTCCGGCTCCTGGTCGACGAGGTCCTCGCGCCGACGCCGCGCGGTGTCCGCCCGGGTCGTGTCGAGGAACTTGCGCCAGGCGACGGTGACCAGCCAGCCCTTCGGGTCCCTCGGCGGGTCGGTCTCCCAGACGCGGACCGCCTCGACCAACGCCTCCTGTACGGCGTCCTCGGCCGCCGCGAAGTCGGCTCCGCGGCGGACGAGAATGCCGAGCACACTCGGTGTGAGGCTCCGGACCAGGGCCTCGTTCATCGGGGACCTCACTCCTTGACGTCCTCCCCCGGCCGAAGCCGGGGGATTCCTCCCGCGCCTGCGGCACGGACTCCCGTGGTCCGCAGGTCGCCGAGGTGGGTTCCCCGTTCAACGGGCCGTGCCTGGCGTGGGATCGCCACGCCGGGACTTGCCGGCCCTCCAGGGGCGTTTAGCCTGTCCGCCTGCCCGGCGGCCAGGATGTTACGAGCAGCATTGAGGTCACGATCATGCAGGACGCCGCATCCGGTACAGGCCCATTCGCGCACCGCGAGGGGTTTGGGTCCGTCGCGGTGTCCGCAGTCCGAGCAGAGCTGGGAGGACGGGAACGCGCGGTGCACGATGCCGACGTGCCGCCCGTACCGGGCCACCTTCTCTTCGAGGAGTCGCCGGAAGGTGGCCCATCCGACGTCGTGGACGGACTTGGCCAGGCGGCCTCGGGCGAGGCCGCGCACGTTCAGGTCCTCCAGGTACAGCGCTTGGGTTTCGCGGATGATCCTGGTGGTCTGCTTGTGCAGCCAGTCCATGCGGGTGTCGGCCACCTTGGCGTGCGTCTTGGCGACCTTCCTACGGGCCTTGGCCCGGTTCTTCGACCCTTTGGCCTTGCGGGACAGCTCCCGCTGCGCGGCCTTGAGCTTCCTCTCCGCCTTGCGCAGGAAACGCGGATTGTCGATCACCGTGCCGTCGGACAGGACCGCGTACGTGGTCAGGCCGAGATCGATGCCGACTTCGGCGGGCACCTCCGGCAGCTGCTCAGCGCTCCTGGGATACGGCTGCCTGGCCTTCCTGGCCTCCTTCCGAGCTGCGAGAGCGTCGTTGTACACCACCCGCGCACACCCGAACGTCCGGGCCAGTGCCGCTCGCTGACCCACCGGCGGGTAGATGCGATACGAGTACCTCAGATGCACACGAGCAACCTACCGGGGGCCACTGACAACGGCCCCCGTACAGAACTCCGGAGCTCAGTCCGCCACTTCGTGGCTCCGAGATAAGGAACCTATTCCTCCCGGGGCTGAAGCCCCGGGCTTCCTCGGCAGAATCAAGTGATGGTCGGCGGCATGGTCAGGAACGGGCGGACCTCCAGCCACTCGTGAATCGGCTTGCCGCCGGCCCCGGGGGCGGCCGACAGTTCCCCGGCCAACTCGATGGCGCGGTCGTAGCTGTCGACGTCGATCACCATCCAGCCGGCGATCAGGTCCTTGGTCTCGGCGAACGGACCGTCGGTGACCGGCGGACGCCCCTCGCCGTCGTACCGGACCCACGTCCCCTCGGGCGCGAGCGCCTGGCCGTCGACGAACTCGCCGGTCTTCTCCAGCCGGGCCGCGAAGTCCTGCATGTACTTCACGTGCGCCGTCACCTCCTCCGGCGTCCACTGGTCCATCGGCACGCAGTTGACCGCGGTCGGGGCGCCTCGGTAGTGCTTGAGCAGCAGGTACTTGGCCATCGTGCTTCTCCCTCGGTGCTGGTGCGACCCATTGTGGCCGCGTTCACCTCGGGGACGGAGCCAGCCACGGGTTCTCGACATCGCCGACCAAGATTTTTTGGATCGGCGGCGGAGCCACCGGAGCCTCGGGAGAGTTCGGAAACGCGAAAAGGCCCACCCGGCAAGCCGGGTGGGCCTTTTCTGAAGAATTGTTCGGCGGCGTCCTACTCTCCCACAGGGTCCCCCCTGCAGTACCATCGGCGCTGTGAGGCTTAGCTTCCGGGTTCGGAATGTAACCGGGCGTTTCCCTCACGCTATGACCACCGAAACACTATGAAACTGTCAACCGCACCAGCCACACGGCTGGGGTCGTTGTTTCAGAACAACACAGTGGACGCGAGCAACTGAGGACAAGCCCTCGGCCTATTAGTACCGGTCAACTCCACCCCTCACAGGGCTTCCATATCCGGCCTATCAACCCAGTCGTCTACTGGGAGCCTTACCCTCTCAAGGAGGTGGGAGTGCTCATCTCGAAGCAGGCTTCCCGCTTAGATGCTTTCAGCGGTTATCCCTCCCGAACGTAGCCAACCAGCCATGCCCTTGGCAGAACAACTGGCACACCAGAGGTTCGTCCGTCCCGGTCCTCTCGTACTAGGGACAGCCCTTCTCAACACTCCTACGCGCACAGCGGATAGGGACCGAACTGTCTCACGACGTTCTAAACCCAGCTCGCGTACCGCTTTAATGGGCGAACAGCCCAACCCTTGGGACCTACTCCAGCCCCAGGATGCGACGAGCCGACATCGAGGTGCCAAACCATCCCGTCGATATGGACTCTTGGGGAAGATCAGCCTGTTATCCCCGGGGTACCTTTTATCCGTTGAGCGACGGCGCTTCCACAAGCCACCGCCGGATCACTAGTCCCTACTTTCGTACCTGCTCGACCCGTCAGTCTCACAGTCAAGCTCCCTTGTGCACTTACACTCAACACCTGATTGCCAACCAGGCTGAGGGAACCTTTGGGCGCCTCCGTTACCCTTTAGGAGGCAACCGCCCCAGTTAAACTACCCACCAGACACTGTCCCTGATCCGGATCACGGACCCAGGTTAGACATCCAGCACGACCAGAGTGGTATTTCAACGGCGACTCCACAACAACTGGCGTTGCTGCTTCAAAGTCTCCCACCTATCCTACACAAGCCGAACCGAACACCAATATCAAGCTATAGTAAAGGTCCCGGGGTCTTTCCGTCCTGCTGCGCGAAACGAGCATCTTTACTCGTAATGCAATTTCACCGGGCCTATGGTTGAGACAGTCGAGAAGTCGTTACGCCATTCGTGCAGGTCGGAACTTACCCGACAAGGAATTTCGCTACCTTAGGATGGTTATAGTTACCACCGCCGTTTACTGGCGCTTAAGTTCTCAGCTTCGCCCCACCGAAGTGGAGCTAACCGGTCCCCTTAACGTTCCAGCACCGGGCAGGCGTCAGTCCGTATACATCGCCTTACGGCTTCGCACGGACCTGTGTTTTTAGTAAACAGTCGCTTCTCGCTGGTCTCTGCGGCCACCCCCAGCTCAGAGTGCAAGACCCATCACCAGGAATGGCCCCCCTTCTCCCGAAGTTACGGGGGCATTTTGCCGAGTTCCTTAACCATAGTTCACCCGAACGCCTCGGTATTCTCTACCTGACCACCTGAGTCGGTTTGGGGTACGGGCCGCCATGAAACTCGCTAGAGGCTTTTCTCGACAGCATAGGATCATCCACTTCACCACAATCGGCTCGGCATCAGGTCTCAGACTA